>CATZMG010000012.1 GCA_958421655.1 uncultured Collinsella sp. | reverse complement strand
CGACTCGCATAAAAAGCCTCCCATTTCTCATGTCCAAGAAATGGGAGGCGGTTCAATGCGGGGGCGCCTTTTTGTTGATTGGTCGGGACGAGCGTTCAAAATCGCTCATGTTTGTTCTAGAATGTTCGTATAGTCACATTTACGAACAGGAGTGAACATGCATATCTGCTCTGTCAACGATCCCGAGTTCAAATCCTATGGCAACGTTTGGAATAACGTTCCGTCCGAGCTCACGTCGCCCGTGCTCGAGGCGCTTTCTGCCACGTCCATTCCCGAGGGCAGCAAGTACGTAGCAAGTGCGCCGGAGCTCGAGGGCGTCAAGGATGCCGATAAACTGGGCTTTCTCATGTTTGGCGGCCGACCCTTCCAGCTGGGCTGGTGCAATGGCCACAACACGCAGCTCAACTGCCTGGAGTATCACCGCGCCAGCGAGTTCAACCTGGGCGCGCGCGACTTTATCCTGCTCGTGGCGCATCGCTGGGAGATCGAGGACGGTAAGCTCGACACCGCGTGCGTCAAGGCGTTCCGCGTGCCGGCGGGTACGGTCGTCGAAGTCTTCAACACCACGCTCCACTACACGCCCTGCATGGTCGATGACGGCGGCTTCCAGGTGATGGTGGCGCTGCCGGCGGGCACCAACGGCCCGCGCCCCGAGGCTGCATCCGACATGCCTGCTGCCGGCGACAGCTACTGCTACTGGAAGGCCGACAAGTGGGTCCTCTGCCACGCCGACAGCCCCAAGGCAGCCGAAGGCGGCTACGTAGGCCTCATCGGCAAAAATCTCGACATCACCGTGGACTAGCGCATCGCCCCAAACCACCACAAAGGTGCCTGTCTCCTTTGCGGTGGTTTGGGGCGGGCAGATATCGGGAAGTGCCAGACGGGGGAGGCTGCCGGGCGCCTTGCCGTCTGCGGATTTTGGGACATGTGGCCCGCTTTTTGAGCCTGCCTGTCGGTACACTAAAAGCACTATGGGTACCCGCGAGCGACATATCGGCAACGCGGCCGCCCGATCCGCACCCGTGGCGGATCCCAGGGGCGGCAGGCTCTTCGCCATGCCGCGATTCCTCGTTGGCATAACACATCAGGTGTACCGCCACCGCGTCTTTGCTATCGCCGGTGTCATCACCGCGATGTTCCTCATGCTTTTGGCAGTCTTGCCGGCGCTGTTCGCCTTCGACCCCAAACTTTCTAACGCCGTGCCCGCCTATAGCGAGGTGTCCGAAGAGGTCGTGGATGCGCTCGTCCATTCGAGCTCTCTGCCGTTGCTTGTTGCCGCAATTGCATTTTCGATCTGGGGCGTATCGGTCTATCTGCGCTGTTTGGACTATGTGTTGCGCCGCCGTCTTGTTGCCATCGCCACCATCTGCGCCCTGTGGATGATCGAAGTCATTCTCAAGTACAAGTCGTTCACGCCGTTCTATGCCACCGTGCTGTGGTACCTGTACTACGTGCCCATGACGCTCATTCCGCTGCTCTACCAGTTGTGTGGTCTGCGCCTTGCGGGCCTGGAGCAACACCGCCTGGGTCGCCGCTACTGCGCTGCGCTGTGGATTATGGCTATCCTGCTTATCGGATTTGTGCTCACCAACGATTTTCACCAGCAGGTCTTCCGCTTTGACCGTACAAGCGACACCTGGAGCAACGATTACACGTACGGCTGGGGTTATTTCGCCGTCCTCGTGTGGACGGCCTTTGACTTCGTGGCCTTTTTTATCCTGATTGGTCGGTCCTCGTCCTTTCGCATCCAGCGTTTCTCGGGCACGGCGGCGCTCGTACTGCTGGGTGGCGCATTCTTTGCCATCTCATATGCGTTGCGCGTGCCCTGGGCATGGAGGCTCAACTTTTCGCTCGTCTATTGCGTCCTGTGCGTGGTGGCGATGGAAATCTGTCTCGATTGCGGTGTCATTCCGTCGTATCACGACATAGCTGGCATCTTCGACACCTTGCCGTTCGACCTCAAAGTTCTAACGCGCGACTTGCAGGAGGCCTATGCCACGCCAGTGTCAAAGCCAATGCCGGTAGGCGTGCGCGAGGAGTTGCGGACCCAGGAGCACGGGCGCGCTCATGCCTTTGCCGTGGCGTCCGATCCCGATGTAATGTATCGCGCCTTTCCGCTGCTGGGTGGATTGGCGCTGCTTGCCCAAGACGTGTCGGAGCTCAACGAGCTTAACCGTGAACTGGCACATCGTCGCATGGAGTTGCAGCGTCAAAATGAGCTGCTCGCCGCCGACTACGACCTTAAGACGCATTTGGCAGATCAAGAGGCCGAGACCTTGCTGGTCCAAGACGTGGACCAAGCGCTTGCCCGCGCGCTCGAAGGGATGTACGACCTACTGAGCTCGCTGCCGCCGTTGACCGATGAAGCGTCTTCGCACGAGCGTTACCGCATGCTGCAGCGCGCCAAGATGCTCGTCGCCTATTGCAAGCGCAAGGGGTCGCTCACGTTGGCACAGCATGGGGAGAGCGGTTTTGATCGCGACCGCATTCAGCTCATTGCCAACGAGCTCGCAAGCGACCTGCGCACCATCGATATCGATTGCGCCTCGATTATCGCCATACGGCGCCCTTTGCACGCCAGTACGGTAAGCGCCCTGTACGACTGCGTGTACGACTTTGCGTTTTTTGCCTACACCACCGACCATCCGGCGCTTATGTATCACTTGGGCGACCATGACCGATGCAGTGTCGAGCTGCGTGCCACGTTATTTTCCAACGATGATGAAGATCTTTCGCAGACGCCCGCTGCGCAAGAGCTCGAAAGCGCTCTGCAAGGGCGCAACGTGGCATACCGCTTTGAGGGCGAGCCCGGCCAGCTGCGCATGATCGTCTTGATGCCGAGGGCGGGTGAGTGACGATGCAGATTTCGCTCATCCTTCCCCAAATTGTTGCGCTCGATGTTGTCTTTGCCCTGGCTGCGTGTCTGCAGACGATCCACGTCCCGCTCATCGCATCGCGCCGCTCGTCCTATAACCGTAAGGTGATTTGCGCCTACGAGGCGAGCCTTGTGCTTCACCTGATGATTTCGGCGCTCATCTTATTCGCGTCGTCTGGCTCGTATCTGGTGGCGCCGCTTGACGTTTGCGCCAGGGCAATGGGCGGAGCGTTGTGGCTCAATGCCGCGATCTTTGCCTATGGCGTGGTGCTTATGGTGCACTATCGTCGCCCCGTCATGCTGGTCGAGCTGCTGCTTGTTGTCGCTGTTACACCGCCGGTGGTTTTTGCCATGGGCTCGGCGTGGACCGTTGTCCTTATCGCAGAGGGAGCGTTCTTCCTGTTCCGTTCCATCGCGGCGCTCTTGATGGACGTCCGTAACCGCCAGGAGGATATCACCGCATTCTCGACGATTGAAACCATCAACGTGATTCCCGTGGGCATCCTGTATCTAGACCCGAGGGGCCGTCCGCTGCTCATGAACCGCTGCATGCGCAAAAATCTGGTGGAACTTCATATGCCAACCGATCTGCGCGACATGAGCAGCACATGGAACGACCTGCGCAAACTTAGCATGCAAATGCCCGAAAGCAGCAGGAACCGTGTGCGGATTAATCTGGACCGCTTTGGTGAGGCGCGTGCGGTGGTCGAGGTCTCTCCCGCCGAGATTCGCCTATTTGTGTGCGATCGTGTTATGGTTTCGGGCCGTTCGTTCGAGCGCATTATCGGTCTTGATGTGACAGAGTGCGCGCATGCTCATGACCGCCTGGCGCATGCCAACCGACTGCTCGAGCTTGCGGGCCAAGAACTTCAAGCGCAGATCGAAGAGGTCAAAAAGGTCGCCGACAATGCTGCCTACCTGCGCATGCGCGCCCGCGTGCACGACGTGATCGGGCAGCGCCTGTCCATCCTTCATCGCTATTTGGAGGAGGGTCGCCTTGACGACGAGTCGCTCGAGCAGATCGATCCGCTGCTGCGCTCAATCTCCGACGACTTGCGCAGCGGCGGCGACAGCGAGCCGGCGGAGCAGCTTGGTGATATCGTCCATGCTTTTGGCCTGGTGAGTGTGCAGATCGATGTTGAGGGTGCGCTGCCTGAGGACGCGCGTGTCGCGGCGGCCTTTTTGCAGATTATCCGCGAGGCCTCGACCAACGCCACCAAGCACGCGCAGGCCCACCAGGTCCATGTGCACCTGTGGCAGGAGGAGTCGAACGGATGCGACATCGCGCGCATGACCATCTCTAATGACGGCGCGCCAGCCCCCGTATCGTATCGCGAGGGAACGGGTATCCCTGGTATGAGGCATGTCGCACAGAATCTGGGTGGCAGCCTAGAGGTCCACGCCGCCCCACCCTTTACGCTTACGGTATCCATTCCGCTTAACGCCAACGCCACGTCCCAAAGGAGAAGCTCATGATCCGCGTGTTGATCGTCGAAGACCAGGCCATTCTGCGCGAGAGCCTGGCGCGCTCCGTTGGCGACCAGCCCGATATGACTGTTGTTGCCGCCATCGCCGATGCCTCCGAGGCCTTAGGTGTCGCGCTCAAGGAGCGCCCGGACATGATACTGATGGACGTATGCACCGAGCATGATTCCAACGGCATCGTGGCGGCGGCGCGTATCAAGGAGCAGCTGCCCGAGTGTCGCATCATTATCATGACCGGCATGCCCGAGATCACCTTTGTCGATCAGGCGCGCGAGGCGGGCGTCGATAGCTTTGTGTACAAGAACGTCGGTATCGACGAGCTGTTCGCCGTGATGCGCTCCACGCTGGCGGGCTATTGCACGTTTCCCAAACCGCCCGAGAGCATTTTTTCGGGCACGGCAGCTCTCGACGATGTCGAGCTATCGATTTTGCGCCTTGCCTGCGAGGGCAAAAGCCGTCGCGAGATCGCGGCCGAGCTGTTTATGAGCGAGGGCACCATCAAGCGTCGCATCTCGGAGATCCTGAGCAAGACCGGCTACGACAACATCATGCGTCTTGCCGTGCATGCGGTGACCGAGGGCAGCATCGTCCCCAATATGGAGCGCTAAAGCTCGTCGCGCATCGGCATAAAAACGGCGGGGCCGCAGGATTAACTCCTGCGGCCCCGTCTGGTGTGCGCGGATGCGTCCGCCAATCCGCGGCTGTCGTGGTCTGCCGCTACGCGATGGTTGCGCTGTAAGAGGCGACGTCCTCGTAGGAATCGGTCAGGTAGGCGTCGATGCCGATGGTCGTGTTGACCAGGTCGTCAAGGCTGTCAAGCTCGCCGCTCGAGAATGTGAATTCCTCAGTGGCGTTGGTGCCGGGCATCAGGTGAGCCGAGAACCAGGGTTCCTTCATGGTGCCGTTGACGTTGGTCTTGCCGGAGGGAGCGTAGAAGGTCAGGTCCTTGTCGCTCTTGTTGGTGATGTTAACAACAAAGCCGATGTCACCCCAGTCGTCCTTGAACTTCTCGGTGATGGTGATGGTGCACAGGTCGTCATCGGCGACGGTGACGGCGGGGGAGATTTCGATGCTCTGGACGTCGTCGTCTTCGACGGCCTCATCGATCTCTTCTTCCTTCTCGGCCGCCTCGCGATCCTTCTTCACCGTGCCGGACAGGTCCTTGTCGGACTTGGTAAAGATGAGCTTGTCGCCGTCCACCTCAAGGACGAGCTTGTCGTCTTTGAGCTTCAGGTCGTGCGACTCATCTTCGGCGGTAATCGTTACGGTGGTGGCGTCCTTGGCCTCCCATTTCAGGTCGGCGACCTCAAGGAACATGTCGAGGACGCCCGTGCCGTCTTCGTCGAGGATCAGGATACAGTTGAGGCCCCACTCCTTGAGCATATCCATGTACTCATCGGTGAGCTCTTCGCCGTCCAAGGTTCCACCCGAGTACTGCCAGCTGCCGACAAAGTTGGCCTTGGGGTCCTTGCCGCCGCCGCTGCAGCCCGTCAGGGCAAAGGCGAGCGCCAGGACGCATGTCAGGAATGCGAGTACGGACTTTTTGAACGTTGTCTTCATGGTGTCCTCCTTTATCGAACGAAACCCATAGAAGCAAATGCGGGGGTGGCGGACCTCCCCGCCAATTACCAGGTAGAGGGGCTAGGGCCTGGGTGTTCCGCAGTTGCTGCAGAACTTGCCGCCGTTTTCGCTGCCGCAGTTGGGGCAGAACCACTTGGTCGGTGCCGGGGCGGGTGCGGGACTGCCACACTCGGGGCAGAACTTGCCGGTGTTGGTGGCACCGCAACTGCAGGTCCACGTGCCGGCCGCGGGGGCAGCGGCAGGAGCCGGTGCGGGGGCGGGTGTCGGAGTCGGCTGTGGGGCAGCTTGCTGCTGTGCCTGGCCGGCGGCGAACAGCTGGCTGGCATTCATGCCGCCCATGCCACCTGCCATGCCCATGCCCATAAAGCCTGCCATCGCGCCGTTGGGGTTGGCGGCTGCTGCGCGCATCGCATCGCTCTGGGCGCTGGCGATGTTGGCGGCTGCCATGGTGGGATCGCGCATGACCGCGGCCTTCTGCAGGTCCTTGATCATTTGCTCGTCCTCTTGCGAGGCGGCGATGGAGTTGACGCCAAAGCTCACGATCTCGACGCCGCGCAGGTCGCGCCAGTCGGCAGAGAGGACTTCGTTGAGTGCACGGGCGAGCTCGGTGGTGTGGCCGGGGATGGCGCTGTAGCGGATGCCCATCTCCGAGATCTTGGCAAAGGCGGGCTGCAGGGCGGTGAGCAGCTCGGACTTAAGCTGGCTGTCGATCTTATCGCGCGTGTAGCTATCGGTCACGTTGCCGCACACGTTGGTGTAAAACAGCAGCGGGTTGGTGATGCGGTACGAATACTCGCCGTTGCAGCGCACGGAGATGTCGACGTCCAGGCCAATGTTGTTATCGACCACGCGGAAGGGCACAGGCGAGGCGGTGCCGTACTTGTTGCCGATGATCTCCTTGGTGTTGATAAAGTAGACGCGCTGGTCCTTGCCCGCGTCGCCGCCAAAGGTAAAACGGCTGCCGATATTGGCGAACGTCTCCTTGATGGAGTCGCCCAGGTTGCCGCTGAAGACGCTCGGCTCGCTGCCGGTGTCAAAGACAAACTCGCCAGGCTCCAGCGCGACCTCGATGATCTTGCCGTTTTGCACCACGAGCATGCCCTGGCCGTCGTTGACGGCGATGACCGAGCCGTTGGAGATAACGTTGTCCTCGCCGCGCGTGTTGGAGCTGCGACCGCCGGTGCGCTTGCTGCCCTTGCAGGCTAAGACGTCAGCGGGCATCGATTCGCAATAGATAAATTCTTTCCACTGGTCGGCCATGACGCCGCCGGCAGCTCCCAATCCAGCTCTCAAGAGTCCCATGGTGATCTTCCTTTCTCGTCAAAGGCCGGGTGGTATTGGTCAGAATGGCTAATCGTCCTTGTTGTCCTTCATGACAACGGTGGTCTCGGTGTGGCTGAAGGCGTCGTGCTTCTCGGTCAGGTCGAGCTCGCCACAGTAGCAATCGGCGTGGGTGGCCTCGTTGGCCGTCTTGAGCTGGCTCACCAGCAGCACGTCTGCGATGACCACGATGATCAACGGCGCGACGATGTTGATGAGGATGCCCTCGACGTCAAAAGTGAGGTAGTCCGGATCGAAGGCATTCCCACCCATAAAGAGAATCTGGGAGAGGACAAACCCGATCACAAAGAACAGCACCGAGGCGATGGCGAGCTTGGGCTTGGAGCAGGGGAGCTCGCCGACCATGCGACCGGTCTGGCCGTTCATGGCGAACAGGTAGCTCTTGCCGTTCCACGAGGTGGAAAGCATCCACACGGGAAACAGAGCGTAGTCGCTGTCTTCCCAGGTGTAGTCGAGCTGCTTGCTTTCGACCGTGGCATCGTCATATTCGTCGACGACGGTCTCGCGCAGGGCCGAGATCGTACTTTCTTCCATACGACGCTCGGCGCGCGCCTTGCAGGTCTCGCAATCCTCGTCGTAGCGGTTGGCGATGTAGCCGGGCATATACGCGACCGAGAACGGGCGCAGCGCGTCGTAGTCAAACGGCTCGATGGCGTCCATGTGGCCGTCGGGCATCTTGGACGATCCGTCGACGGGTACGCGCTCAAACGAGATATTGCCCTTGCGGTAGGCATCGTAGTGGTCGGTGGTCGTGACGGTGCGATCGGATTCCTCAGTCACGGTCTCGTTGGTCGCATCAAAGCACACTTCGCCGTCTACGCGGGCGCCGTAGAGCCAAAACGGCACGTAAACGCCTTGGACTTCGTCGATATGGTTGCCGGTGACAAAGCTCTTGGGCAGCAAGATCTTGCCCTTGTAGTGTTCCTTAAGGGCGGCCAGGACGTCGTCGCGCCCGAGTTTAAACGGGATCACCAGGTCGGGTGAGAAGTCGCCCGAAAGCTGACCGGGCGCTACGGCGGAGTTGCCGCAGTACGGGCAGGTGGTGACGGCGACGGTGCCGTCGGACACGAGCTCGGCGCCGCACGACGAGCAGATGTAGCCGGCGTTTTGAGCCAGCTCCTGCACGGCATCGTCGACAGCAGGCTTGGGGACCGCGGCTGCGGCATCGGCCTTGTCCTGGCGCTCGCGATAGAGGGCCTCGACTTCTTCGACTTCAAAACGCGAATCGCAGTAGTCGCAGACGAGCTTTTGCTCGGCACTGGCAAAGTGAAGGGGGCCGCCACACGCGGGGCACTGATAGTTGACACTCTCGAAGGCCATGATCGGTCCTTTCCGTGCCGCAGGCTATGCGCCGATGGCGCCGCCGCAGTATTCGCAGCGCCCGCTGGCATCGGGAATGGTGGTTGCACCGCAGAAGGGACAGGTGACCGCGGTCTTGGGGGCCTTGGCGGCCACGACGCTGTCGCGCGTTTCCTGGCGCAGCTGCACTAGCGCGTCGCGGACCTCGGTTGCCTGGCGCTTGGCCTCGCGGTATTCGATGGAACCGCGCTGCTCGATGGTGGAGTCGTTCACGCGCAGATCGATCTGGGTAAAGTACGGCGTGTTGACGTGGATGGTCAGATTGAAGTCGTAATCCAGGTCGTAGCGCGGCGGGTTATAGCTCTCGCGCTCGCCGTCTTTGGTCTCGCGATAGATCTCGGTGCGATGCTCGTCGATATCCATATCGCAGCCGAGTACCTGCGAGAACTCGATGATGTCGGGGTTGGCGTCGCGCCAGCGGCTCTGCGAGGTAATGATCAGCAGGCCCGCGTCTTCGTCGAGCATGATGTTGGTGCGCCCGGCAGAGAGCGTGCGCGTGGGGTTGAACGAGGCCAGGCGCTCGGCATTGGCCTCGCGGTAGGCGAGTTGCTCGCGGATATCGTCCGCGGTGCTGGAGCGATAGCCGTGAAAGTAGGGGGAGAGCTTGCCGGCGCACTCTTTGCACAGGTAGCCTTCGTTGATTTTGGTCTTTCCCGAAAGTCCCAGCTCGGTACCGCAAATCGCGCACTCTTTCTTCTCGAACATCTTGTCAAAGAAGCCCATGGCTGCCTCCCATCAACAGGTAGCGTGTGTCACTTTTGATGATGGGGGAGCAGACAATCTTGCACGATACCCAGACGGCTCAACGAGTCTCCACAACTGGGACACATGGCCCATTTTCGACTAGTCGCTGGGGACGTTCTTCGGCCACTCATTGGGGACGTACTTAAATGAGCGGTAGTTGGAGACACTCCTTGTCGAGCTAGAGGTCGCGCGTGTCCCTTCTGGTCCATGCGGCTAAAAATCGCGGCGTGATGTGAACGGCTGGGGTCAAATTTGCAGCATTTCGAGCTCGGCTTCGATATTGAGATTGGTTCTTTATTAAAATGGAATTCCAGACAATTGAGCGGCCGGGGGTTAACCATGAGGGGCATGGGAGACACAACCGCATATCTGCGTCGGGGCATTCGGGAGATTATATGCCTGGCGCTGTTCTCCTTCACGTTTTTGGCGTGCGAGTATCTCTTTGATGTGCGCATGGCCGAGTTCGTGTCTCCGAACGAGGTCGTTATTTATGAGAGCCTTGTCCTCGGCGCGAGCGTGATTGGCTTTTTGTGCGTCCCATTCTGTATTATCACCGTTCCCATGCCATCGACGCAACGAGTGACGTCACGGGCGTTTTGCTGGTGGCGGCATTGCTGCTGTTGATTATGGCGGTTCAGGTTGAGGTAATAATTGCCGGAGGTTTGGTGGCGTGCTGTGCGCTGGGCTACTGCGGATCGACTGCTCACGCAAACTTTGCGCGGCGCTTTGCGCGGACGCCTTGCTTGGCGCGCGCCGCAGCACTTTCCTATGCCATGGGCGTTCTGGTACAGGTGTTCAACCACATGGTGATGCCTGTCGGTATTCCTCAGCAGGCTGTTCTGGTTGTCTGTGCGATCGTGCAGGTGGCGTTGCTCCACGGTGCCCGACGCGCCAAACTGCGCGACGAGTCCGATCCCAACTTTGAACCCAGCGTTGCCGGACTTTCGGTAGATGCTTTGGAATATGGCGCCAAGTGGCAAGACGATCCCAAGGCAAAGGCGGCATTCCGCCGCGCCGTAGTTCGCCTGACCGTGGCGACGGTGTATCTTTCCGGCGTATTCGCCGCTCTCAACGCTGGCCTCACGACCTTGCATGCTGTCGGAGCCGTTGATTTGGGTGACTGGCCGCGCCTACTGCTTGTCGTGAGCTCGTTGGCCGCTGGCGTCCAATTTGACCTGCACGGTCGTTCGTATATGAATATCGGCATGACATGCGCCGCCATGTTGTCCACGCTTTCGTTCTTTGTGCTCATCGTCGATGGCAATGGCGGCAACGAGCTTGCTGCCACGATCATCTTTTATCTGGGCTCAGGCTTCTTTGTGGTGTTCTTTACCACAAAATATGCCGCCGTCTCGCTTTATGCGCGCTGGTCATATTTTTGGCCGTGCATGGGTCGCGTCGTCAACAACGTGTGCTCGATGTTCGTGACGGCGCCGGCAGTGGCGATCATCTCGAGTCAAAACGTGCTGGCTGCGGTCGGCGCGGCGCTCGTGATGTTTGTGGGCATTGCGATTACGCTGCTGGGACAGTTGGGGCAACGAGCCGATGACGCCGTGATACGGGGCGAGCTGGCACCTGCCACCGATGATCTTGGTGGGGATCTTGCGCCCACGTGCTCCGACTCCGTGCCCGTGGAGGCAGCGGAGCTCACGTCAGATGAGCGCCTCGATGCTTTCGTCGTCACCTTTGGGCTTACAGAGCGCGAGCGCGATATTCTTGAGGTCTTGGTCGTTTCGGACCAGAGCGTTCAGGACATCGCCACAACGCTCTTCCTTTCGCGCTCCACGCTCTATCGCCACATTTCTTCGATCAACAAAAAGGCCGGCACCGCCTCGCGTGTAGCCCTTATCAACTTCTTCTGGTCCTGGACGCCCAAGGACTAGCTAATCCTCCAATAAGTTGCGGTGGAATAGTCCCTAAATTAAAGTCACGGGGCTTTAAACAGGAACTATTTCACCGCAACTGCTGGGGGGATAGACTGCGGCGGCGGCAGCTGTGGTAGTGGCAACGGCAGCTGGCAGGGTGTTTTCCGTCTACTTGCTACAGCAGCTCGCCGTGGCGGGCAATGTAGCGGCGCTTTGCCAGCTGGGTGAGCGCGATATAGGCGGTAACGATGCCAATGAGCAGCCCAAAAAAGCTCGTGGGCAGCGGCATGAGGCCGAGCGCATCGGCGATGGGGCTTGCCGGCAGCCAGGTGACGAGCGCCAGGCCCAGCACGGTAAGAACGCACAATGCGGGCGCGGCGTGGTCGCGCGGGCTCGGCAGATGCGGGGAGCGCAACATGTGGACCACGAGTGTCTGCGACCACATGGACTCGACAAACCAGCCGCTCTGGAAGAGCGCAGCAAAGGTCGCCATACCCGCGACGTCGCCCGCGGCGGCAAGCTCGGACCAGCTTGCGTCCACGGCGGCGGGGCACACGACAAAGAAGAGCGCGGCGAAGGTCACGATGTCAAACAGCGAGCTCACGGGGCCCAGCTCGAGCATAAAGCCCTTGATGGACGCGGCGTCCCAGGCACGCGGGCGGGCAGTCCAGGCGTCATCGACGGTGTCCCACGGCAGTGCGATGCACACGATCTCGTAGACCAGCGACAGCAGAACCAGCTGCAGGGCGCTCATGGGCAAAAACGGCAAGAACAGGCTCGCGACGGTCACGGACAGCACATTGCCAAAGTTGGAGCTCACCGTGGTCTTGAGGTACTTGAGCAGGTTGCCGTAAGTGCGGCGGCCTTCGATGATGCCGCGCTCGAGCACGCCCAGGTCCTTCTGAAGCAAGATGATATCGGCGGATTCCTTGGCAATGTCGACGGCCGAATCGACCGAGATGCCGCAATCGCTCGCACGCATGGCGGCGGCGTCGTTGATGCCGTCGCCCATAAAGCCCACGGTGTGGCCGAGCATCTCGCGCATGACACGTACCAGGCGCGCCTTCTGCAGCGGCGAGAGCTTGGCGAAGAGGTGGGTTTTCTCGGCGCGCTCGGCAAGTTCGGCGTCATCGAGCGCATCGATCTCGGAGCCGAGCAAGACGTTGCTCGCATCGATACCAATCTGCTCGCAGACGGTGGCGGCGACGCGGTCGTTGTCGCCGGTTAGGACCTTGACCGCCACGCCCTTGGCCTCGAGGGTGGCGACGGCGCCCGCGGCACTTGCTTTGGGCGGATCGAGGAAGGCCAAAAAGCCCATCAGCACCATGTCGCACTCGTCGGCGATGCCAAACTCGCCCACGCAGCGCGGATTGGTCTTCTGCGCCACGGCAATTACGCGTAGGCCCTCGGCGTTAAGTCCGGCGATCTGCTTGCGAATCTGGGCGAGCTTCTCGTCGGTGAGCGGCTGAGCGATGCCATCGATCTCGACAAAGGAGCAGATCTCGAGCATTTCCTCGGCGGCGCCCTTGGTAACCATCTGGGTTTTGCCTTGGGCGTCGGCGACAACTACGCTCAGGCGACGGCGCGAGAAATCGAAGGGAACCTCGTCGACCTTGGTGTAGCGGTCGCGCAGGCTCTGGCCCAGCATGGAATCGGGTGCGACGGTCGAGGGTGTCACATCGGCACGGTCGATTACGGCCAGGTCGATAAGATTTTTGAGGCCGGTCTGGAAGAAGCTGTTCAAAAACGCATGGCGCAGCACGCGCGCGTCCTCGTTGCCATCGGTGTTGAGGTAGCGCTCGAGCACGATGCGGTCTTCGGTGAGGGTGCCGGTCTTGTCGCAGCACAGGACGTCCATCGCTCCGAGGTTTTGAATCGCCGGCAGCTCCTTGACGATAACCTGGCGACGGGCGAGGTCCTTGGCGCCCTGCGACAGGCTCGTGGTCACGATGACGGGAAGCATCTGCGGCGTGATGCCCACGGCCACGCTCGTGGCGAACAGCAGCGCGTCGATGACGTTGCCCTTGGTGGCGGCGTTGATGGCAAAGACGGCCGGCGCCATAACGAGCATCAGGCGCACCAGCAGCATGGAGACGCTCGAGACGCCGCGGTCAAACGCGCTTTTTTCGCCGCGCCCGTTGAGCATCTTGGCGATGCCGCCCAGGTAGGTGTCCGAGCCGGTGGCAACGACAAGCGCCATGGCGGCGCCGTTTTGCACGGAGGTGCCGGTAAAGACGATGTTCTTGCAGGCAGAGAGTGGCAGTGCGGAGCCGTCGGCGCCCTCGACGACGGTGACGGCGGTGGTCTTCTCGACGGCCTCGCTCTCGCCGGTGAGTGCGGACTCGATCACAAACAGGTCGCGCGCGGTGATGATGCGGGCATCTGCCGGCACCATATCGCCGGCAGAGAGACGGATTACATCGCCGGGGACGAGCTCGTCGAAGGGGATCTCGATGCGCTCGCCGTCGCGCAGGGCGGTGCAAGTGTTGGAGACCAGGTCCTTGAGGGCCTCGGCCGCATTGCCGCTGCGGGCTTCCTGGATAAACTTCATGCCGCCCGATACCAGCAGCATGGTGCCGATGACGATGACCGTGGAGGGGTCGCGCTGCGGTTCGGGCACGGCGAGCACGTCGATGTAGAGCGAGACCAGTGCGAGCGCGGCGAGGATGCCGGCGAAGGGATCGATGAACGCGTCGGCGATGCGGCGGGCGAGCGTTTTGGTCGTTGCCTCGATGGCGTTGGGGCCGACGGCGTTCAGGCGCTCAGTTGCCTGCTCGACGGTGAGGCCGTTTGCCGTGGCGTCAAGCAGTACGAGGGCGTCCTCGGCACTATGGGTGGCGGCGAATATGGTGTTCTTGGACAGGCCGGTATGAGCGGCAGGGCGCGCCGTGCGGCGGCGCTTGGAGATGGCTTCGAGTACCGTGACGGTTTTGAGCATCAGCATAGGGTCCTCCTTGTTGAGGGGAGTTAGCGTACGTGTCGTATTTGCTTCAAAAAACCTAGATGTCGCTCACGTCAAGCTCTTGAGCCCACAAAGGGTGCAGCGCGCCTTTGCGGTGGTTTTGGCGATCTGCCGGTGGCGTTTATGCGTGTGCGGAGTCCTCGCGGCGTGCCGAGGGCGACATGCAGGTTTTTCGACTAGGACTGCCTTCCATGGCACACCTCCTAAAGGCTGAGCGCAGCGCGCTTTGGGTATCTCGTACCCCTTTTTAATCCGCCCGTATTCTTGATGAGGGGGTTTGACATGTCAACCCCATTGTTCGGAAAACCATTCCCCCTGACAAAGCCTTTACAGAATGCCGTGGCCCCAAAGCGCGCCCGCATCGACGCTTCGCCTGCGCTAAACTGGAAGGCACGTACGCGATTACGAGAGGAGCCCGCATGGAGGCTTACAAGCAAGAGTTCATCAAGTTTATGGTCGAGTCCGACGTCCTTAAGTTCGGCAGCTTTACGCTCAAGAGCGGCCGTCAGTCCCCGTTCTTTATGAACGCCGGCGCTTACGTGACGGGCTATCAGCTCAAGAAGCTGGGCGAGTATTACGCCCAGGCCATCCACGATAACTTTGGCGACGACTTTGATGTGCTGTTTGGACCGGCCTACAAGGGTATTCCGCTGGCCGTCGTGACCGCAATTGCCTACCACGAGCTGTACGGCAAGGAGGTCAAGTACTGCTGCGACCGCAAGGAGGCCAAGGACCACGGTGCCGATAAGGGCAACCTGCTGGGTTATGAGCCCAAGGACGGCGACCGTGTGGTCATGGTCGAGGACGTTACCACCAGCGGCAAGTCCATCGACGAGACCTATCCCAAGGTCAAGGCTGCTGCCGATGTCGAGATCAAGGGCCTGATCGTGTCCCTCAACCGCATGGAGGTCGGCAAGGGCGGTGTGACCACCGCGCAGAAGGAGATCGAGGCCAAGTACGGTTTCCCCGTCGCGAGCATCGTCTCCATGGCTGAGGTCGTCGAGACCCTCTACAACCACGAGATCGACGGCAAGGTTGTCATCGACGACGAGCTCAAGACCGCCATCGACGCCTACTACGAGCAGTACGGAGCACGTTAGTTACGGCGTTTTACCAAACGCCGTAACTGCTCGACGCTGCGCGGGCCGCATTTGGACAATCTGACGTTCAACTTCAAGGGCGCGACCAGAAGGTCAGCGCCCTTTCGTTTCACGTCACCTTGTCTCAAATGCGACCCGCTCGCTGTCCGTTCTCTACCTGCGGCGTCGTCTTGCTCCGAATGCGGCTCGCTCGCTGTCGTTGCCGAAACATCGGCGTTGCCGGACTAGTCATTGGGGACGTTCATAAATGACTACTCAGGAATGAGCGTGGATAATCTCCCGTTTTTGGCCTGTGTGCAGGCTCAAAGTGGGAGATTATCCACGCTCGCTTTAATTTGCCTGGGTTGCGATGCCTATCTAATCGGCTCGGCGTCTTCCCTGAGAATCGAAAGATACTCTTCATACCCGTACTGCCGGTATCTCTGTCTTGACTCGTCGAGCGGACGGAGGATACCCAATTCTTCAAATGATTTGACGAGCGAGCTCGCGGTACTCCTGCCGATATCGAGTTGGACAGCGATGAATGCGGTGTCGACGATGGGGTGCTCTTCAAGAATGCCCAACAGCCTTTGCCCGTTTGCAGCAGTCCTTCCGAGATTTTCGGTAATGGTTGCTGTGGAACGGTTATGGAGGTCAACAAGGTTTTTTAAAGACCCTACCGAGTCCTCCGCACTCTCGAGAAGACTGTTGCAGAAAAACTCTATCCATTCCTCGTAAGTGCCTCTCTCCCTTACGGATGTGAGTTGCCGGTAGTACTCGCTTCGATTTTTCTTGAACTGGAACGATGGATAGAACAAGCAAGAATGAAGAACGCCATCATTGATGAGCATAAGTGTAATGAGAAGCCTGCCCAGGCGACCGTTTCCGTCTAGGAATGGATGGGCAATTTCAAATTGGTAATGGACGAGCGCCGCCCGCACAATCGGATCCATTTCGACTTGAGGCTCATTGATAAAGCGTTCGAGGTCCTGGAGCGTGTTACTCAAATCTTCAATGTTTGGAGGGACAAACGATGCGGTTGCAATGGTGCAGCCTGAGGGGCCAATCCAGTTTTGTGAGGAGCGCAGTTCGCCTAGATTCTTCTCCGTTCCGCGCACTCCGTCCAGCAGGACCGCATGAACTTGCCTAAGAAGTCTCGTGCACAAGGGCATCTTTTTGAGCAGTTCTACGCCGCGGTCGACAGCACGGACGTAATTCACGACGTCTGCGACATCTTTATGATGGAGTTGTGTTTGCGATGGACTAAGTAGGTCGTCAAACGTGCACTGGGTTCCCTCAATTTGCGAAGAAAGGAGTGCTTCTTTGCGCACGTACATTGTCAGATACATGTCGGCGTTGGGAACAAAGTAGAGCATGCCTTCAAGCTCTCCAAGCTTTCGTGAGCATGCGGAAAGCGTGCGATAGGTTTCCTCGGTGAGGTTTAGCTGCCTCAATGATTGCAAGGGCGTTGGAAAAAACGAATAGTAAGCCAATTTCCCCGATAGATTATTGCGGAGCGTTCCCTGGCCGTTCTCCTCGATTTGCATCGCGCCCTCCATATCTTTAGTGCCGGAAACTCGTTATTAGGCTAATCATATCAATTCTAATAACGAGTTTAAGGATTAAATAGTTATTAGAATTCATGTAAACAATCTAATGATGAGAAGTCGTTATTACTTGACCATGGAGCTCGGCTTGGTACAAGGGGGTCATCCAAAATGAACGTGGATAATCTCCCGTTTTTGGCTCGGTGACGGCCTCAAAGTCAAAGTGGGAGATTATCCACGCTCGTTAGTTAAGCGTCCGAAAATCCACACTCGCCAAACCTACCAAAAAGGGACGGGTTTATTTTGGCACGTTTCGGTCGGTATCAGGAAGTGTCAGGGACGGGGCGGCGGCAGGACTCGAGAGCGAAAAGAAGTATCGGGTTTGGTGCGCCCGCTTCTGCCCATCCCGTGTGCAGGCGATACTCGGCTTATCGACCCGCGATGCAAAGGAGATGCTCGCCCCACGAACACTACCGGGAAGGGCTCGCGATTCGAGTCCCCACCTTAGCATTTGAACCATTTGGCACTATAATTACCGTAGGCATGCGCACAACGTTGCGCTTAATCAAGAGGAGAAAACATATGGGTCTGTTTGACATGTTCAAGAAGAAGGCTGAGCCCGCGGCTGCCGCTGCTCCGGCCTCCATCTCTGCTTCTGCTGGCGCCGACGTGCTGTGCTCGCCCGTCAAGGGCAAGGTCATCAAGATGGCCGACGTGCCCGATCCCGTCTTTGGTGGCGAGGTTCTGGGCAAGGGCTGTGCCGTGTGGCCCGAGGACGATCTGGTCTACGCTCCCTGCGACGGTAAGGTGACCGTCACCATGGGTCACGCCGTGGGTCTGCAGTCCGATAGCGGCATCGAGGTTCTGGTGCACGTTGGCGTCGATACCGTCAACATGAACGGCGATGGCTTCGAGGGCTTCGTCAAGGCCGACGACGTTGTGAAGGCTGGCCAGCCCATACTCAAGATCGACCGCGCCAAGATCGCCGCTGCCGGTTACAAGGACTGCGTCGTCGTGGCCGTGTCCAACACCGCCGAGTTTGCCGATGTCGAGCTCACCGTTGAGGCAGAGTCCGCCGTCGCCGCCGGTGACGCCATCGTCAAGGTCGTCCGCAAGTAAACTGCGGCGTCCAAAGGATGTGCAAGGGTGGTCGGGTTTTCCGGCCACCTTTTTTATTGCACCGTGGGGAAGCGTTTTATTGCACGTTGGGCGGGCTTGCAAACCGTTCGGACGCTAAAACGAACCGACCACGCCTTCGCGTTGCCGAGGGTGTTCATAAGTGGATAGTATGGGCTTACTTATTACAACGTGTGCCGCGTCCGGGAAGCGCGGTGCCGCTCATTGGGAGGAACAACATGAAAAAGAAGCTGCTGCTTGCGCCCCTCATGGCCGTCTTGGTTGCATGCGTGGTCGTGCTTTCCGGCTGTGGAGGTCCTTCGGTTGAGGAGCTCATCACCGAGGATCTTACGACGCAGTTTGACGAGGTCAAGAACGGTGGCGACGACTTCCTCTCTGGTCTGGAGGAGGCTTCGGGCGACGAGTTCGAGCAGCTGGGTATCGATCCCAAGGAGTATGCCAAGACCTATCTCGAGGGCTTTGACTACAAGATCGGCGACGTGACGGTCGACGAAGACAAGGGTGTCGCGACCGCCGAGGTCTCCATCACCTGCAAGTCCATGAACAAGATCGTCGAGGACTTCTCCACCCAGTATCAGGAGAAGGTTGCCGCGCTTGACACGGTTCCTTCCGATGACGAGCTGTACAAGATGGCCGGTCAGGTTATGGTCGATGTGACCAAGGCCACCGAGCCCAGGAAGACCACGGTTATCTTCAAGTACACCTGCAACGACGACGGTGAGTGGTCTGCCGACGACTCCGTCAACTCCGAGATGATGGATGCAATGCTGAGCTAGTTCGTTGCGGCGTTTTACCAAACGCCGCAACTGCTCGACGCTGCGCGGTCACCAGAGCGACAACTTGTCATTCAAAGAGGACGGCATGACCAGAAGGTCAATGCCGCCCTCTTTTCATGCCAATTTGTTCGCTCTGGTGACCGCTCGCTGTCGTTGCCAAAACATCGGCTTTGTCATGGCAGTCATTGGGGATGTTCTTAAATGACTAGTCGTTGGTGACGTTCTTGTTTGACTAGTCGTTTAAGAACGTCCCCAACGACTACTTTCCGCGCAACGGTATTGCGACGGCTGGGTTGAGCAGCACCAGCGTTACTCGCCCAGCACCAGCGCCGCGAGCTCTGCCTGGGTGTCCACCACGTAGTCGGCGCCGGTGGCTTCCAGCTCTGCGCGGCCGCGGAAACCCCAGCTGACGCCCGCACTCTTAAGGCCGGCGTTGTGGCCGGTCAGGATATCGACATTGGAATCGCCTACGTAGAGCGTGGTCGCCGGGTCGGCGCCTAGCTCTTCCATCACATGCAGCGTGACGGGTGCTTCGGGCTTGGGCGGAAACGCATCGACACGGCCCTGCACCAGCGCAAAGCGCTCGGAACCAAAATACTTTTCGATAAGCGGAGCCGCCGAGACGTGGTCCTTGTTAGTGAGCACGGCAAGCTGAACGCCCGCGGCGCGCAAGCGGTCGAGCATTTCGATCGTGCCGGCATAGGGAGCGGTGTGGTCTTCCTTGTGCTCGCCGTAGTAAGCCCTAAACTCGGCAAGCGTCTGCTCAAACATGCGGCCGTCGCCTGCGTACTCGGCGGGCATAAAGCGCTCAACCAGCTTGAGCATGCCGTTTCCCACCTTGTAGCGGTACTCGTCAACGGCAAACGTGGGCCAGCCGTGCGCCTCGCAGGTATGGTTGCCGGCGGCCGCCAGGTCCTCGAGCGTGTTGAGAATGGTGCCGTCCAGGTCAAAGATCACATGGGAAAAAGCTGCTGCCATGGGTGCTCCTGCCGCTTGAGTTGTAAAACGCACCCCATGATACTGGGCATGCGTGCCGGGCATGTTTGGAATCTGAATATCTTTAATAGCCCTGAGCCTTTGTCGTTAGCAAATCCTCGGCAGCTGCTCTCCTACGAGCATGTCGAGGATGCGAGTCGATCCCCAGCTGGTGCGCACGCGCACGGCGGGACGGGCGCCCTCGGCAAGCGGCAGCACGCGACCGATGACGGCGGCATTCTCGCCGTAGCGGGCGGCGCGCATGGCGCTCAGCGCGGCATCGGCCTGCTCAGCCGGCACCACGGCAACCATCTTGCCCTCGTTTGCCACCTGCAGCACATCGTAGCCGAGCATCTCGCAGGCTGCCTGCACGTCGGGGCGCACGGGCACATCGTCCTCGTCGATCTCCATGGCAACGCCGCTGGCCTGCGCAAACTCGTTGAGCGTCGAGGCCAGGCCACCGCGCGTGGGGTCGCGGAAGCAGCGTGTGTCGGGTGCTGCGGAAAGCACATCGGCAATCAGGTGGTTGAGCGGCGCGGCGTCGCTTTCGATGGTGCTCGAAAACGCCAGACCCTCGCGTTGGCTCATGATAGCGATGCCGTGGTCGCCCAGTGTACCCGAGACCAGGATGACATCGCCGGGCTGGCAGTTTGCGCCGCTGAGCGCCACGCCCGCAGGCACCTCGCCCACGCCGGCGGTATTGATATAGACGCCGTCGGCCCCGCACCGCTCGACCACCTTGGTGTCGCCCGTGATTATGGACACGCCCGCCTCGTGCGCCGTCTCGGCCATCGTCTGCACAATCTGGCGGAGCCTATCCATGGGATAGCCCTCTTCGAGGATAAAGCCGCACGACAGGTAGCGCACGTTGGCGCCCGAGGTCGCGACGTCGTTGACGGTTCCGCACACGGCGAGGCGGCCGATGTTGCCACCGGGGAAGAACTGCGGCGAGACTACAAAGCTGTCGGTCGACATGGCGATGCGCCCGCTCGCGGGCAGCGCGGCGACGCCGGCATCGTTGCCTTCGAGCAGCTCGGGCGACCCAAAGGCATCCAAAAAGACCTCATCGATGATGCGTTTCATCATCTGGCCGCCGGAGCCGTGGCCCAGCAGGACGGTGCTATCGGTAACGCTATGGGACATATCGAAAACTCCAATCGTGGGTGGTGCCGGTGTGCGGGTGTGCCCGGGCTAGTCGCGGTAGCGGTAGTACGCCGCGCAGCTGCCCTCGGAGCTCACCATGCATGGGCCGACGGGGTGCTCGGGCGTGCAGGTGCGGCCAAAGAGCGGGCAGCTGCTCGGCGCAATGGCCCCGCGCAGCACGTCGCCGCAGCGGCACCCGCGCGGCTCGACCGTCGCCTCAACGGGCACGTCAAAGCGAGCGCGGGCATCAAAGCGCGAGAACTCGGGGCGGATGGAAAGGCCCGAGTTGGCAATCAGCCCCAGCCCGCGCCACGTGGTATCGCACGGCTCAAATACCTGCTCGACCAGCTGGCGCGCCACAGGATTGCCGTCGGCATTGACGCCGCGACGGTAGGCGTTGTCGATCGCGGGTTGCCCCTCAACAACCATCTGGACCAGCATGCAGATACCCTGCAAGATGTCGACCGGCTCAAATCCCGTTACCACGCCTGGAGTCTTAAACTCGTCGACCAAAAAGCTAAAGGGCGCCAAGCCCGTGATGGTGGCGACGTGGCCCGGCAGGATAAAGCCGTCGATGGTGGTCTCGGGATCGTTGGCAATCGCGCATAGCGCCGGCGGCGTGGTCTTGTGGGCGCAATAGACCGAGAAGTTTTGGAGTCCGCGTGCATCGGCCTCCAAAATGGCGGCGGCGATGGTGGGCGTTGTGGTCTCAAAGCCCACGCCCATAAAAATGACCGGGCGATCAGGGTTTTGCTCGGCTATATCGAGTGCATCGAGCGGGGAGTAGACGATGCGAATATCGCGCCCCGCCGCTTTTTGCGCAGCGAGCGAGGTGGATGATCCGGGCACGCGCATCATGTCGCCAAAGGTGGT
The DNA here is from genome assembly GCA_958421655.1 of uncultured Collinsella sp. GTDB lineage: Bacteria > Actinomycetota > Coriobacteriia > Coriobacteriales > Coriobacteriaceae > Collinsella. Next base: position 16,920 of record CATZMG010000012.1, on the reverse strand, counting down.
GATGATGGCGCCGTCTATGTTGGCGAGCGCGATTGCGTGGTCGATGTCGCGGTTGGCGGTGACGCAGACGGGGCAGCCCGGGCCGCTCAGCAGCTTGAGCCCTGCCGGCATAATGGAGCGAAAGCCATAGCGCCCGATGCTCACAGTATGCGTGCCGCAGACTTCCATAAGGTTGATGGCGCGGTCGCCGACAAGCTCATGAATGCGCTCGATGAGCTCGCGAGCCAGCTTGGGATCGCGGAATGCCGAGAAGTCGATACCGGAGCGCGCCGGCTGCTCGGCCGCCACTAGTATGCCTCGGCCGGGTTGGTGGCAAGCTGGTCTTCTTCGACCAGCTCGGACATGGCATTAACGAGCTCGAGCGTTTCTTGCGCTTCCTGCTCGTCGACAATCTGGATGCCAAAGCCGGCGTGTACGAGAATGTAGTCGCCAACCTGCGCCGTCGGCACGAGTCGCAGCGACACGGGGCGCTCGATGCCCATCATGTCGACGGTGGCCTTGAGGTCGTCGTCGCGTTTGACTACTTTACCGGGAACGGCAAGGCACATATTGTTCCCCTTTTATACGCTTTGCGCTGGACGGGCGCTCAATAATCCATCAGTTGATGGTAGCGCTCGCGGGCGCTGCGGGCAAACGCGCTACACCTGTGAGACGGCGGCTTGTGGGCTGGCCGAACAGCCTATTGCGGTGCGACCTGTGCGAGGCGGGTGCGTGCGACTGCCGCCTGACCGTAGGCGATGCAGCCGTCGTTGACGGGTACGGAGTGAGGAACCAAGACAGTGAGACCCATGCTTTTGAGCTCGCGGGTGAGGAGCTGGAGCAGAAGTCGGTTCATGAACACGCCGCCCGAGAGCGCGACGGTGTCGATGCCCTCGTGCACGCAGATATCGCTGGCGATGCGCGCCGAGGAGCGCGCGACGGCGACATGGAAGTCGAGTGCGAGCCTGTCGGCGGGCGCTCCGGCTTCAATTCCTCCCAAAAGTGCCTCAAAGAGTGCTTTCTGGTCTAGAACATAGGGGCCGTCCAGCCACGATGGGCAAGATGCGAAATAGCCGGCGTTGTCGTCGGGAAAATGGGCGATTTCGTTGTCGAGCGCGCGCCAGGCGGCGGCCTCAAGCTCGATGGCGGGTTCGCCCTCGTAGGTTGCCTTGTTGCAGATGCCCAGAATCGCCGCCGCGGCATCAAAGAGACGCCCCATGCTGCTGGTACGCGGGCTGTTGATGCCGCGCTCGATCATGGTAGCTGTCACGCTGCGCGTTTGCTCGTCGAGGCTGTCCAAAAGCCGAGCGGCACCTGGGTGCTCGAGCAGGCCGAGCTCACTGAGCAGGGCAAAGGCGTTGCGGCGGGCGTCGCGCACGGAGGCCGCCCCACCGGGGAGCGCCCAAGTGCGCAAATGCGCGGCGTGCTCAAAGCCGCCAAGGCTGGCAACAAGAAACTCGCCGCCCCAAATGGTCCCATCGGTGCCGGCGCCGGTGCCGTCAAAGGCGATGCCAAGGACACGCGCGTCGGTTGTAAGCTGGCCCGCGGCGATGGCCTCGGCCATTACGCTCGCGATATGCGCATGATGGTGCTGCACCTCGACGAGCGGCAGATTGCATTTTCGCGCCTGCTCGCGCGCCCACTGGCCCGATAGATAGCTGGGGTGCACATCGCAGGCCAAGGCGGCGGGCGCCAAGTCAAAGAGATCTTCCAAGCGCGTGCGCGCGGCGTTCCAGGCATCGAAGGTCCCGCCGTTTTCAACATCGCCGATATGCTGCGACACAAAACAGGTCGCCTCGCCGTTCGTCCCTTCACGCGTGAGCGCAATCGTGGCCTTTTGTTGTGGCCCGCAGGCGAGCACGCAGGACGGAGCGCCGTCGAGCGCCGGCAACGGCAGTGGCTGGGGTGCATATCCGCGAGCGCGGCGAACGGGCATAATGGCGCCGTCGACCACGCGCACTACAGAGTCGTCGTAGCGCGAGAGGATCGCGCGGTCGTTACCGAGCAGCGCGTCGGCGATGCCGGCGGCAACGAGGTGTTCCCAGGCAAGGTCGTCGTCGGTCTCGATGGGTTCTTCGCTCAGGTTTCCGCTGGTCATGACGAGCGCGTGCATACCGCAGGCTTCTGCCGCGGCAAGCAACAGATGTTGAAGCGGCGTATAGGGGAGCATGACGCCGAGCTCAGGAAGGTCGTGCGCGACAGATGGCGCGAGAGCGAGGGCGTCGGGGGAACTGCCGTTGCCCTCGTCAACAGTGCGCCGGCGCAGCAGCACAATGGGGCGGATGCTGCCGGCGAGCAGATCGCGTTCAGCATCGTCGATATGACACAGGCGCTCGGCATCGGCAAGACTGCGCACCATGACGGCAAGTGGTTTGTTGCTGCGGCGTTTGCGACGGCGCAACTCGGCCACCGCTTGCTCGTTGGCAGCGTCACAGGCTAGATGGAATCCGCCCAGGCCCTTGATGGCGACGATGCCACCGCTGGCCAGCAGCTCAACGCAGCGCTCGATGATAGCGTCGCTGGCCTCGCGTGTGGTGCCGACGGTCGGTGTCGCGGACGAATTCCCGCACGCATCGCCGTTTACAGCCTCGCGCCACGTAATATGCGGCCCGCAATCAAAGCAGGCATCGGGTTGCGCGTGAAAACGCCGGTCGAGTGGGTCGGCATACTCCGCGGCGCACTTGGGACACATGGGGAAACGGTCCATCGATGTGGCCGCTCGGTCATAAGGCAACGATCGGATGATGGTAAAGCGTGGCCCGCAGTTAGTGCAGTTGATAAAGGGGTAGTGATAGCGTCGGTCGGCGGGATCGAACAATTCGCGCAAGCAATCGTTGCAGGTGGCGATATCGGGCGAGACGAGCGTCGTGTGCGCGGTCTGGTCCTGCGATGCTACGATGCGAAAGCCCTGTTCGTTGGCGGCATCCCAACCGTTGGCTGCCAAGTCCACAACCTCGACATGCTCTACGCGGGCTGCCGCAGGCGCATGCTCAGAAAGCGCGGCAACAAAAGCATCGAGCGCATCGGCCGGAGCGTGCGCCTCGATATGCACGCCGTCGCCCGCATTGAGCACCCATCCACAAATGCCATATGCCATGGCCTCGCGATACACAAACGGTCGCATGCCAACGCCCTGCACAATGCCCGTCACATGAATATGCACATGCCGCATGCGACACCCCTCATCAAAACCGACCAAAAAGGGACAGGTTTATTTTGGTAGGTAAAACTTCTAAACCTGCCAAAACAAACCTGTCCCTATTTGGCAGGTGCGCTGCGGGAAATCCCGCTACAGCCCCAGGCTCTGCTTGGTGGCGGCGCACGTGAGCTCGCCGTGCTTAACGCCGCGCAGGCCCAGCAGGCGGTCGGCTAGTTCGTAGACGCGCTCGCCACGACCCTTGAGCGCCAGGATTTCCAAGCAGTTGTGGTGATCCAGATGCACGTGCATGGTCGATACGATCTCGTCGGTGTAGTCGTGCTGCACTTCGTCCAGACGGCGCGTCAGATCGCCGGTGTGATGGTCGTAGATCATGGTGAGCGACCCGATAACATGCTCATCGGGCGTGCGCATCTGCTCCTTGGCGATCGAGGCGCGAATCAGGTCGCGCACGGCCTCGGAGCGGTTGGCCACGTCGCCGCGGCGCGCGATCTGTTCGTCAAAACGGCGCAGCAGGTCGTCCGGTGCGGTAACCGAAAAGCGGACCAGCTCGGAGCCGGAGCCACTACAGTGGCAGCCCGCATCACCGTCCGCCCCGTGCGGATGCTCGTGCTCGTACCCGCAGCCGTGCTCGTGTTCGGCCACCTTACACCAGCTTCACGGAGCCGACGGAGTTGTGGTCGGCCTCGATGGCCTCTTCGTAGCCCTCGAGTGCGTCGTGGGCCTCGTGCAGCGCGGCCATGGCGGCCTCGAGCTTGGCGCCGATGCGCTCCATGTCAAAATTCTCGGTCGCATGCAGCAACTGATGGCTCCATTCGTGAGCGAGCTCGATGGTGTCGTCGACCTGCTTGACGCTCATGGCAAGCTGGCTCATGTTCATTCCGACGTCATGCATGGAAAATCTCCTTTTGTATGGGGCAGTTCAGTGGTTCAGATTTTACTACGCCCGCTCTGCGCGCAGCTGCATAAGAAAACGGGTACGAGTCTGTGCGACCCGCACCCGTTCACTGGGGGCTGTTTGTGACTACCATACTATCCGTGGTTGCACTCGGTGCATCCAGAAGTCCGGCGAGCGGTGCAAAAGCGCTCATGGACGGCAGGCAGACGGCAACATGTAACAAGCGTATTACAGATGCTTCTCCAGCAGCGCCTGCAGCCTCGCCTTGGGCAGAGCGCCAACCGAGCGGTCAATCTCCTCGCCGTTCTTAAACACAACCAGCGTGGGGATGCTCATGACGCCATACTTCATGGCCAGGTCCTGGTTGTCGTCGACGTTGCATTTGGCAACGGCAAGCTTGCCCGCCAGCTCATCGGCAACCTCGTCAACGATGGGCGAGAGGGATCGACAGGGCCCGCACCACGGTGCCCAAAAATCGACCAGCACGGGCAGGCTGTCGTTAACGATGGAATCGAAGTTCTCGGGGGTAATCTGATTAATGTCAGCCATGGTGACCTCCATAATGCGACGCGGCTTGGCCGCGTAAAACTCAATACGACCGTGCTTATACCCAGCCGCCCGCAAAGCAACCACTCGCGGCCGGCTCTTTTATATAATGGTGGGCACGCAAACGATTGGAGAGCGCATGCCCACGTCACAAAGCCAGAAAAAAGAAGCCATCGCCCAGGCGGCCGAGCAGGAGCTCGCATCGCTCGCGGGTCGCGGCGTGCGTATCGCGGGCAACGCGTGCTCGCCGATCGTACTAGTCAAAGGCGATTTGGACGAGGCCGAGCGTTCGGGTGGCGAGCTTGCCGCCGGCCCGGATGGCGCGGCGTTGCGCAAGGCGCTTGGGGCCATCGGCTACGCGCCCGAGGATTTTTGCGTGCTGGCAAGCGTCGCCGGCGTGGGTGACGGGGCGGTCGCGACAGGCGAGGGCCTACCGTGCGAGCTGTTCCGCGAGGCGCTCGAGGCCTTGGACCCCGAGGCGGTCTTGCTGCTGGACGATCGCGCGGCCGATACCATGCGCGAGACCTATGCCGACATGCTTGTGGCAATCGACGACTTCGATACCGCTATGCTCAAGCCCGGCTTGGTCGCCCATGTGCAGGGCCGCCGCGTGCTCGCGCTCGACGGCTTTGAGGCGGCACTGACTGACAAAGCCGCCAAGCAGCGCATGTGGGCATACATCAAGCAGCTGACCCCGGCAGCCGCTCCGCTGTAGCGAGGCTGGCGGCAGCCCCTACATCACGGCGCGCAGCTCAAACCGATCGCCGTTAATGCGGAACTGGCAGTTGCCGTTCATGCGCTCCACGGCAAGTTTGATGCTCCTGGTGCCAAAGCCGTGGCCCGCATGCCGGGTCACGGGCATGCCGTCGACCATGCGCGGCGCGCGGTCAAACGTGTTGGAAACTAACAGCAGCAGCTGGCCGTCCTCTAATCGCAGGTCAAAGTCGACGAATCGCTTTCCTTGGGGTGCGGCGCTTGCGGCGGTGATAGCGTTTTCCAAGGCATTTGAGAGCACGCTAAACAGGTCGGCGTCACCTACGTGGATGGTTTCGGGTACGGCGGCGCGCAGGTTGGCGGTAATGCCGTTTCTATTGATATCCGAGTTAAATGACGAAAGCGCGATGTTTACGGTCTCGTTGGCGCAGAAGCGGCGTACGGCGGTGCGGTCGCCGGCTTCGCAGAGTTCGTCGATGCGATCGAGCGCCTCGTCGGTGTGGCCCTCCTCAATTAAAGCGGCCAGGCCGCGTAGGAAGTGGCGCATGTCGTGGCGCAGAATCGACAGCTCGCGCCCAGATTGACGCCAAGCCTCGAGCTCTTTGATGGCGGCGCTGTCGCGGGTTTCGAGCATCCAGCGCTCTCGCTCGGCGGTTTCCTTTTCTTCGTATTCGCGCAGGTAAACGGCAAGAAACATAAGATAGAAGGCACAGAGCGCAAATGCCAAAAACTCAACCGTCACCACCGAGCCCGAGTGGAACAGCGTGGTGTAGACGTTGGTGGCATAGTCAAAGACGTAATAGACGAGCGGCAGGATTAAAAGGATGCCCAGCTCGGTGGTGCTTTTAATCGCCAAGCGTGGACCGATGTCGCCGGCCCAATGCAACAGGACGGCAAAGACGGCGAGTGTGGTCGCGATGCGCGCCAGATAGTACGCGATCTGAGAATCGGTTGCGGCAAATGCGGCGATGCCCATCCAATTGCTGAACTGGCAGCTCAGATAGGCACTCGTAATGCCGAGCACGGCAAGCAGCGGGCTCAGGCGGTAGCGCGCGCACAAATAGATGACGAGCGGCAGATGCACGACGAGCGGATATACCTGGCGGGCGAAAAGCTCGCCGCCGACGGCATTGGCGATCGAAAAGGCAGCGCCGGTTGCGACTCCGACCCCCACCAACTCGAGTGCATGGCGTCGATTGATTTCGATACCGCACAGCGCCGCCGAGGCAAAGACGCCAAAGAGTAGCGTTGTGGCGTGGTGGATTGCCCAAAGGATCATTTCGACCGAGGAGACCATCAGTGTCTTCCACCCTCAAAGCGCACCGCAAAGTAGGCGTCTTGGAATCCCTGCTTGCAGCTGCGCGAAAGCGGGATGCAAGCGCCCGAGCGCATGACGATGTCCGTGCGGTCAAAGTGATCGATATTGCGCAGGTTGACCTGGTAGCTGCGGTGGCATTTAAAGAAGACCGCGTTTTGCTCCAAGCGGTCCTCGACGCTGCGGAACGACTCGAGTGCCTCGATATCGCGTCCGTCGCGCAGGTGGAAGACCACGTGCTTGTTGCGCGCCTCGGCATATTCGATGTCGGACAGGCGCAGGGCGTGGTAGCCAAAGGACGTTTTGATCACGAGCTCGTCGGTTGCCGCCGGGCGCATGCTCGAAAGCTCGTCGAGTAACTGCGCCAGGCGTTCGTAAGTCACGGGCTTGAGCAGATAGTCGAAGGCACGGACCTCGTAGGACTCCAGTGCGAACTCGGGCGACGAGGTGAGGAACACCAGGCGCACGGCGGTATCGGCCTGGCGCAATTCGCGTGCGGTGTCCATGCCGTTGACGAGCGGCATGATCATGTCGAGCAGAATGATGTCGGCGCGCGATGCGGCATGGCGGGCCAGTAGGTCCTCGCCGCGCGTGACGAGCGCAACATCGACCGCCGTGCCCGTCTCGGTCGACCAACGATCGATCATTCGGTGCAGTCTATCTAGAAAAGCGACGTCATCGTCGCAGGCAATAATCTTGAGCATTCGGCCCCCTTAAGTAGTTCGATTTTGCCACATCGGGCACGCGCCGCTTGCGGAGGTGCGGACCGTTTGCGCCCCACGGCGTGCAACTCGCGCCAAGCGGTATTGCGGTGGCGAAAGATGCCTCCTGCGCTATCGAGAGCTCGGCTAGCCTCAGCTTGCCAGTTCAAAAATGGACCTGCCACATGATTGAATCTTTATTTCAACTTTACACCTAGGTTTACAGCTGTCTTGTCAGCTGTAAACCTAGGTGTCATACTAAAGCCCCAAGATTCGCCAAAAGAGAGGGGCCTTGATGGCACAGAGCGCGAACATGGATGCGTCGGAGCTTGCACGCGATATCGCGGCCGGCCTGGCATCGGCAACGACGGCAACGGAGCGCGTGGCACTGGTGCCCGCAGAACTCGTCGAGGCCATTCAGCAACTAAAAACCCAACGTGACGCGGTAATCCTGGCGCACTACTACGTGGCGCCCGAGGTCCAAGCTGTTGCCGATTACGTCGGCGACAGCTTCTACCTGGCCAAGCTCGCCAAGAGCCTGCCACAGCGGACCATCGTGCTGTGCGGCGTGGAGTTTATGGGCGAGAGCGCCAAGCTGCTCAATCCCACTAAGACCGTGCTGCTGCCCGAGCCGGGCGCGGACTGCCCCATGGCTCACATGGTCAAGCGCGAGACGGTCGACGCGGCGCGCGCCGAGTACGGCGACGACCTGGCCGTGGTGTGCTACGTCAACTCCACGGTCGAGATCAAGAGCTGGAGCGACGTGTGCGTCACCAGCTCCAATGCCGTCAAGATCGTGTCCGAGCTGCCGCAGCAGCATATCCTGTTCATTCCCGACCAAAACCTGGGCCGCTTCGTAGCCGAGCAGGTGCCGCAAAAGCACATCATCCTCAACAACGGCTACTGCCCGCGCCATCACATTATCACCGTCGAGCAGATCGTCGACGCGACGGAGGCCCACCCCGACGCGCTCGTGCTGGCGCATCCTGAGTGCAAGGCCGACGTCCTGGCCGAGGCCGACTACATCGGCTCCACCGCCGGCATCATCAAGTACGCCGAGGAGTCCGACGCGAGCGAGTTCATTATCGTGACGGTCCGCGGCGTGCTCTACGAGCTCGAGCGCCGCTGCCAGGGCACCGGCAAGAAGTTCTACTTCCCCGCGGTGCAGCCCACCTGCGTCAACATGGATCTCATCACGCTCGAAAAGCTCGTGCGCTGCCTGGAGACGGGCGAGGGCGAGGTGCAGATCGGTGTGTCGGACGAGGCTGCCGACCAGGCAAAACTTACGCTCGACCGTATGCTCGAGTACGCAGCGCGCTAGAACAATGTGACATGAGGGGCAGTCCCTTATGCCACATTACAAGGGAGAGGATTCCTGTGAAAACCAAACAATACCCCGACATGGAGTGCGACGTCGTTATTGCCGGCTGCGGCGTGGCGGGCCTGTACGCAGCTCTCAACCTGCCGACGAGCACGCGCGTGATCATGCTCTCCAAGGGCTCGGTCGATGAGTGCGATTCGATGCTCGCGCAGGGCGGCATTTGCGTGCTGCCCGAAGGCTCGGACTACGATGCCTTCTTTGAGGACACCATGCACGCCGGCCACTACGAGAACCGCCGCGAGAGCGTCGACATCATGATTCGCTCGAGCCGCTCGGTCATCAACGACCTGCTGGCCATGGGCGTGGATTTTGAGCGCAAGGCCGACGGCAGCCTCAACTTTACCCGCGAGGGCGCGCACAGCCGTCCGCGCATCGCCTTCCATGCCGATATTACCGGCAAGGAGATCACGACCAAGCTGCTCCAGGCCGTTCGCAAGCTGGATAACGTGCAGATTTTGGAGCACGTGGCCATGACCGACATCCTAACGGGCGAGCGTGACGGTGCCACGGTGTGCACCGGCGTCGTCGCCGTTCCCGTGGACGAGAACAACTCGGTTCGTCCCGCCGACGAGCTGGTAAATACCGCCGAGGGCGCGCATGCCGGCGAGCCGTTTAAGATCCATGCCCGCCACACGCTGTGGGCAACGGGCGGCATCGGCGGCGTATACGACCATTCGACCAACTACCCGCAGCTCACGGGCGATGCCTGCTACATCGCTCAGGAGCATGGCATTAAGATGGAGCATCTGGACTACGTGCAGATTCACCCCACGGGACTGTTCTCGCCGCAGCCGGGTCGCACCTTCCTGATCAGCGAGAGTTGCCGCGGCGAGGGCGCGATTTTGCTCAACGCCGCTGGCGAGCGCTTTACCGATGAGCTTCAGCCGCGCGATGTGGTCGCCGCCGCTATTCGCGTGCAGATGAAGCAGGACGGTGCCGAGCACGAGTGGCTGAGTTTTGCCCCCGTCGAGCGCGATGTGGTGACCGGGCACTTTGCCAACATTCGCGCGCGCTGCCTGGAGGACGGTCGCGACATCTTGGACGAGCCCATTCCCGTTACGCCCACGCAGCACTACTTTATGGGCGGCGTATGGGTCGATAAGGACGGCCGCACTTCGATGCCAGAGCTCTACGCCGCGGGCGAGACGGCTTGCAATGGCGTTCACGGCAAGAATCGCCTTGCATCAAACAGCCTGCTCGAGGCGCTGGTCTGGGGTCGTCGCGCCGCGTGGTGCATGCGTACCGGCGAGTCGCTGGCCGTGGAGCAGGCGGGCGATCCCGCGCTCGATGGCCGTCATCGCGCTCTGAGCGCCGACACCCTGGCAATCGATGATTTGGCCCGTGCTGCCGGCACGCAGGCCGTGGAGGAGTAGACCATGAATCCCATTACCATGAAGCTCGTCGCCGATGATCTGATTCTGCAGGCCCTGCGCGAGGACATCACGTTCGAGGACGTGAGCACGGCGAGCGTGTGTCCCACGGCGCGCCCCGCCACGGTGGAGCTTATCGCCAAGGCCGACGGCATCATCGCCGGCTTGGATGTGTTTGCCCGCACCTTTGAGTTGCTGGATCCGCAGAGCTCGGTGCTGCTCGACGTTGCCGATGGCGACGAGGTGCACGCCGGCGACCATGTGGGTCAGGTGCGCGGCGACGCGCGCGTGCTGCTTTCGGGCGAGCGTGTGGCGCTCAACTACCTGCAGCGCATGAGCGGCATCGCTACCTATACGCACCAGATGGCTGCAGCGCTCGAGGGCACCAAGACTGTGCTCGTCGACACGCGCAAGACCACGCCGGGTATGCGCGTGTTTGAGAAGGCGGCGGTCGAGATCGGCGGCGGCAGCAACCACCGCTACAACCTGTCGACGGCCGTCATGCTCAAGGACAACCACATCGATGCCGCCGGTGGCGTGGCGCGCGCGATCGAGATGGCGCGCGCCCATGCGTCGTTTACCACGACGGTCGAGATTGAGTGCGAGAACCTGGACATGGTGCGCGAGGCTGTGGAGGCCGGCGCCGACATCATCATGTTCGACAACATGACCCACGACGATATGGCTGCCGCGATTGAGCTTATCGCCGGCCGCGCCAAGACCGAGTGCTCGGGCAACGTGGACGCCAGCAATATCCGCGCGCTCGCCGACCTGGGCGTTGACTTTATTAGCTCGGGGGCGCTGACTCACTCTGCGCCGATTCTCGACCTCTCGCTCAAGCACCTGCGTCTGTTGGACGGTAAATAATGGACGCCCGCGAGCGTCGCCGTGCCATCATGGCCGTGCTCGAGGGAGCCAAGGGACCCGTTTCGGGCAGCGCACTTGCCCGCGAGGTGGGTGTGAGCCGCCAGATTGTCGTGCAAGACATCGCTCTGCTGCGCGCCGACGGGCACGATATCGTGGCGACCAACCGTGGTTATGTGCTGCAGGAGGCCCCCAGCAGCCCCGCTGTGCCCACGCGCTTGGTCAAGGTTCGCCACAGCGTGGAGCAGGCGGGCGATGAGCTCACGAGTATCGTCGACGCCGGCGGCTCCGTGCTCAATGTGATCGTCAATCACCGCGTATACGGTAAGATCACGGCTGATCTGGACATCCGCAATCGCCGCGATGTCGAGCGCTATCTGCGCGATATCGAGAGCGGCAAGAGCTTTCCGCTGCTAACGGTGACCAGCGGCTACCACTTCCATCGCATTGCGGCGGAGGACGAACAGACCCTCGACGAGATCGAGGCGATGCTCAAGGAAAAAGGCTACCTAGCAGACCTGATGCCCTACGAAGACGATTTGTCCTAGTCGACGCCGCATCTATAAGTTGCGGTGAAATAGTTCCTAAAATCGGCATCCAAGACATAAAACAGGAACTATTCCACCGCAACTGCCAAGGGTCCCGCTCCAAATTAGCTGCCCACATATGCAAAAGGAGGCCTCCGCGGCGATGCGGAAGCCTCCTTTTTTTGTGCACGGTGTACTTTTGAGTGTGCAAGTGGGGGAGTTGTTACTCCTCGACGATCTCGGTGATCGCGCCAGCGGGGCAAGCGTCCTGGCAAGCGCCACAGGCGACGCAGGAGTCCTCGTCAGCGACGGTAGCGACGTCCTGGAGCTCCAGAACGCCAGCGGGGCAGGAGTCGACGCAAACGCCACAAGCGATGCACTCGTCGGCATCAATTACGGGATGAGCCATGGTAGTTTCCTCTCTGTTGACCGACGCTACAGGCGATGCGCGCCGGTTTGATTCGGGCAAAAACATACCACGGGAGCGACCGTTTGCAATACCCTCTGGCCGGCATCTTCATACCGTTCGCCGAGTATGCCAAGGTTTACTAAAAAACGCGCAGGTGGGGCCGTTGAGCTGCATAAATGTTAGCTAAAGGTGACTTGAAATATAGGGCGATTGAGCGTGCTTGCGGAAACCGCATCCCATTATTTTGTCGAAAAACGGGTTGCAGTTTCCGGTTAGGCCCGCTAGCGGAAAATGCGAGCCGGTATCAGCTCTCAAAACGGGATACGGTTTCCGGTTGAGCCTTCAGACGGAAACTGCGACCCGGAATCCACGCTCAAACCGGGATGAGCTTTCCGCAAGACGGCCCCCAGGCACCCCCGGACGCAAACCTCAGCCATCTCTACATAGATCTCGATAGATTTGCCGAGAACTCAAACAGTGCGTCTACCTGCGCATTTAAGAACCTAAACTCTCAGCAATAAGAAATCTTATATGAATTGACTTAGATTTTGTATATTCCGGCCCATAAGGGGATACACTACATCCTGAAAGACAAGCCGAAGCGCCGCGCGACAGATCGTCGAGGCGGCGCGAACGCAAAAGAGAGAGGGAATTTCTAATGAGTAAGATTCTTGGTATCGACCTTGGTACTACTAACTCCGCAATGGCCGTTCTCGAGGGCGGTTCTCCGACCATTATCGTGAACGCCGAGGGCGACCGCACCACCCCGTCCGTCGTGGGCTTCCGTGCCGACGGCGACCGCGTCGTGGGTAAGGCCGCTAAGAACCAGGCTGTCACCAACCCCAAGAACACCGTGTTCTCCATCAAGCGCTTCATGGGCCGCAAGTACTCCGAGTGCACCTCCGAGATCAAGACCGTGCCGTATGAGGTCAAGGAGGGCCAGGGTGGCCGTGCCGTCGTCGACATCGAGGGCAAGGATTACACCGCTGAGCAGGTGAGCGCCATGACGCTCGCCAAGATGAAGGCCGACGCCGAGAAGTATCTGGGCGAGACCGTCACCGACGCCGTCATCACCGTCCCGGCCTACTTCAACGACGCCCAGCGTCAGGCCACCAAGGACGCCGGTAAGATCGCCGGCCTCAACGTCAAGCGTATCGTCAACGAGCCGACCGCTGCTGCTCTTGCCTATGGCCTGGACAAGCAGGGCACCGACCAGCGCATCCTGGTCTTCGACCTGGGCGGCGGCACCTTCGACGTCTCCATCCTCGACCTCGCCGACGGCGTGTTTGAGGTTCTGTCCACCTCGGGCGACAACCACCTGGGCGGCGACGACTGGGATCAGCGCGTCATCGACTGGATGGCCGATAAGTTCCAGCAGGAGAACGGTGTCGACCTGCGTCAGGATCCCATGGCCCTGCAGCGTCTGAAGGAGGCCGCCGAGAACGCCAAGAAGGAGCTCTCCGCCGCCCAGCAGACCACCATCAACCTGCCGTTCATTACCATGAACCAGTCCGGCCCGCTGCACCTCAATTACACGCTGACCCGCGCCGAGTTCGAGAAGATCACCCGCGACCTGCTCGAGCGCTGCAAGCAGCCTGTCACCAACGCCCTGCGCGACGCCAAGCTTAAGCTCTCCGATCTGACCGAGGTCATCCTCGTCGGCGGCTCCACCCGTATGCCCGCTGTCCAGGAGCTCGTCAAGACCATGACCGGCAAGCAGCCCAACATGTCCGTGAACCCCGACGAGGTCGTTGCCGACGGTGCTGCCGTCCAGGGCGGCGTGCTCACCGGCGACGTCGAGGGCATCCTGCTGCTCGACGTTACCCCGCTGTCGCTGGGCGTCGAGACCATGGGCGGCATCATGACCAAGATGATCGACCGCAACACCACGATCCCGACCTCCAAGACCGAGGTCTACTCCACCGCTGCCGACAACCAGACCAGCGTCGAGATCAACGTGCTCCAGGGCGAGCGCGAGCTTGCCCGCGACAACAAGTCGCTCGGTAAGTTCCAGCTGACCGGCATTCCGGCTGCCCGCCGCGGCGTGCCGCAGATCGAGGTCACCTTCGACATCGACGCCAACGGTATCGTCAAGGTCTCCGCTAAGGACAAGGGCACCGGCAAGGAGCAGCAGATCACCATCTCCGGCTCCACTGCTCTGTCCGACGACGAAGTCGATCGTATGGTCAAGGACGCCGAGGCTCATGCCGAGGAGGACAAGAAGCAGAAGGAAGAGGTCGAGGTCCGCAACCAGACCGACAGCCTGTGCTACTCCACCGAGCAGACCCTCAACGAGCTGGGCGACAAGGTTTCCGCTGACGTGAAGTCCAAGGCCGAGGCCGCTATCGCCGACGCCAAGAAGGCGCTCGAGGGCTCTGACGTCGAGGCCATCAAGGCCGCCGGCGAGTCCCTGCAGTCCGTGGCCTATGAGCTGGCCCAGGTTGTCTACGCCGACGCTCAGCAGCAGACCGACGGTGCCGCCGGCGCCCAGCCTGCCGACGATGACGTCGTCGATGCCGACTACGAGGTTGTGGACGACGAGGACAAGTAATCATGTCCGCCCGTAAAGCTCGCACGGAGGCGGCTGCCGCTGGCGCCGCCCCCGTTGACTCTGAGGAGAAGGACGTGAAGATTCCCGTAGAGGCCGTCGACGATACCGAGGCCAACGAGGCCGCGGCCGCCGAGGCTGCCGAGAACCAGGTAGAGGATTCCAACAAGGAGGCGACGATGACCGAGGACGAGATGGTGGAAGCTGCTATCCGCGACGGTGAGGAAGCCGCCGACAACGACTTTAAGCTCAAGTTCGAGCAGGCCCAAAAGGAGCTCGCCGACGTGCGCAGCGAGCTCGATGCTGCGGCAGAGGCTCAGAAGGCCGCAGAGGACAAGGCAAAGGACGCCACCGAGCGCACCGCCCGTCTGCAGGCCGACTGGGAGAACTTCCGTCGCCGCACCGCCAATGAGCGTATCGCCGAGCGCGAGCGCGCGACCGAGAAGCTTGTCACCGCGCTGTTGCCGGTGATCGACGATATCGAGCGCGCGATTGACCATGCCCGCAGTCAAGAGCTTTCCGACGACTTTAAGCAGTTCGTCGATGGCGTTGACGCGGTACATGCCAAGCTGCTCGACGTGTTCGCGCACGAGGGCGTTGAGCCAATCGACCCCAAGGGCGAGGCGTTCGATCCGCTCGAGCACCAGGCCGTGGGTCGCGTCGAGGACGCGTCGCAGTACGACGAGACCGTCAACGATGTGTACCAGAAGGGCTACCGCATGGCGGATCGCATCCTGCGTTCCGCGATGGTGACGGTGACCTACGGTGGCGAGAAGCGCCCCGCACCGGAGCCCGAAGCGGCGCCCGAGGATGCTACGGCCGATACGGCCGAGAGCACCGAGGAGTAATTGAGAAGGGCCCCGGGGCAACACCCGGGGCCCTTTCTGGCCTAGTGCCATATGAAAGCATGAACCGTCGTCTGCATGGGCGGCGGACGTAACAGGAGAGGAGCTACGATGGCTGCAGGCAAAACCTTCTATGACATCCTGGGCGTATCCAAGAGCGCCTCCGACAAAGAGATCAAGAGCGCGTTTCGCAAGCTCGCGCAAAAATATCACCCCGATGCCGGCGGCGACGAGGCCAAGTTTAAGGAGATCAGCGAGGCCTATGAGACGCTTTCGGACGAGAAGAAGCGCAAAGAGTACGACCAGATGCTCATGTTTGGCGGTATGCCGGGCGCGGGCGGCGCGTATGGCGGCGGCTACGGTGCCGGCGCGGGTGCCAGCGGCTGGGGCGACATCTTCGACAGCATCTTTAGCGGCAACGGCGCCTGGGGCAGCGATTGGGGCTCGGGCTTTGCCGGGGCTGCGGGCGCTGCCGGTGCCGGCGCTGGCCGCAGCCGTGCTCGCAAGGGCGGCGACCTGTCGCTGACCGTCGATGTGACGGCCGAGGACGCGTTTCGCGGTGTGACGCACAAGGTCACCTATCGCATTCCCTCGACAGGTGAGCAGCAGACCATTACGGTCTCGGTGCCTGCGGGTGCGGTCGACGGCGGCAAGCTGCGCTACAAGCGTCGCGGCGAGTATGGCGTTGCGGGTGGCGAGCGCGGCGACCTGGTCGTGACCACGCATGTGGAGGAGCACCCGCTGTTTAAGCGCAAAGGTGCCGACGTGACCATGGAGGTACCGGTCTCGGTCTACGAGGCGGCGCTCGGCTGCACGGTGGACGTGCCGACGCCCGGCGGTGCGACGGTTCGTCTGAAGGTGCCCGCGGGTACCCAGACGGGCAAGAAGTTCCGCTTTAAGGAAATGGGGGCGCCCGACGTTAAGCACCGTGGCCGCACAGGCGCGCTGCTCGTCGAGATCAAGGTGCAGGTCCCCACGAACCTATCCGATGACGAGCGCGATGCCATGACCAAGCTGCGCGAGACCGACACACGCGACTATCGCGAGAAGGTCAACCGTTACAAGGCGACGTACTAGGGCGGTCGCGGCGCACGCCCGCGCCCACGGGCTTATGATGGACGATAACGAGACGGAAAGGGGTCAGGTAGCATGGCCGAGGACAATAGGAACAAACCGCTGTACATGATCAGCGTGGCGGCCGAGCTGACCGGCATGCACCCGCAGACTCTGCGCGTCTACGAGTCCAAAGGCTTGGTGAATCCCCAGCGCTCGGGCGGCAACACGCGTCTGTATTCGCGTGCCGATATCGAGCGCCTGGAGCTCATCAACCAACTGACCGACGAGGGCATCAACCTCGCCGGCGTGGTGCGCATCCTCGATATGAAGGAGCGTGCCGAGGAGCGCGAACGCGAGAACGAGAAGCTCCGCGCCCGCGTACGCCAGCTCGAGGACGAGCTGCACGAGTACAAGATGCAAAAGAAGATCACCGCCCTGGCCCCGCGCGACGGCTCAGTTAACCCCGAGCAAGTCATGCGCAAGCTGCTGGGCGCCGGCGGGGATTTGTAGTTACGCGGTTTTACCAAACCGCGTAACGGGCCGACGCTGCTCGACGTCCAGAGCGACAATTTGTCATTCAAAAGGCAAGGCATGACCAGAAGGTCTATGC
>CATZMG010000011.1 GCA_958421655.1 uncultured Collinsella sp. | reverse complement strand
CCGCGTGATCGACACCTACTGGTCCGACCACTGCCGCCACACCACCTTCGGCACCGTCCTGGACGACGTGACGATCGATGACGCCGTGGTGCAGCAGGCCTTCGACCGCTACATGGAGATGCGCCACGAGCTCGGTCGCGACGCCAAGCCCGTCTGCCTCATGGACATGGGTACCATCGGCGCCAAGTACCTCAAAAAGACCGGCGTCATGACCGATGTCGACGAGTCCGAGGAGATCAACGCCTGCACCGTCAAGGTAAAGGTCGATGTCGATGGCGAGGACCAGGACTGGCTGTTCCTCTTTAAGAACGAGACCCACAACCACCCGACCGAGATCGAGCCCTTCGGCGGTGCCGCCACCTGCGTGGGCGGCGCCATCCGCGACCCGCTCTCGGGCCGCAGCTACGTGTACCAGGCCATGCGCGTCACCGGCGCCGGCGACCCCACCGTCCCGGTTTCCGAGACGCTCGAGGGCAAGCTGCCGCAGCGCAAGCTCGTGACCACTGCTGCCGCCGGCTACTCCAGCTACGGCAACCAGATCGGCCTTGCCACCGGTCAGGTCAACGAGCTCTATCACCCTGGCTACGTGGCCAAGCGCATGGAGGTCGGCGCCGTCGTGGGCGCTACCCCGGCAAACCACGTTCGTCGCGAGTGCCCCGCCCCCACCGACAAGATCATCCTGCTGGGCGGCCGCACCGGCCGTGACGGCATCGGCGGCGCCACCGGCTCCTCCAAGACCCAGAACACCGAGTCGATCGAGACCTCGGGTGCCGAGGTCCAGAAGGGCAACGCCCCAGTCGAGCGCAAGCTGCAGCGCCTGTTCCGCCGCGGCGACGCCTGCCGTCTGATCAAGCGCTGCAACGACTTTGGCGCCGGCGGCGTCTCGGTCGCCGTGGGCGAGCTTGCCGACGGCCTGTATGTCGACCTTGATACTGTAACCAAGAAGTACGACGGCCTGGACGGCACCGAGCTCGCCATTTCCGAGTCCCAGGAGCGCATGGCCTGCGCCGTCGCCGACGGTGACGTCGAGGAGTTCATGGGCTACGCCGCCGAGGAGAACCTGGAGGCAACCGTCATCGCCGAGGTTACCGCCGAGCCGCGCATGCGCATGGCATGGAACGGCGTCGCCATCGTCGATCTGTCCCGCGAGTTCCTCAACTCCAACGGTGCACCCAAGCACCAGGTCGCCCATGTGTGCGCCCGCAGCGTGTGGCAGCCCAGCTGGGCCGGCACCACGCTTGCCGAGCGCATGACCTCGCTTGTCACCGACCTCAACGTTGCCTCCAATAAGGGCCTTTCCGAGCGCTTCGACTCCACCATCGGTGCCGCGACCGTGCTCATGCCTTTTGGCGGCAAGACGCAGCTCACCCCCAGCTCGGCCATGGTCGCCAAGTTCCCCGTGGACGGCGAGACCACCACGGCGAGTGCCATGGCATGGGGCTTCAACCCCTATCTGATGGAGGCCGACCAGTTTGCGGGCGCCTATCTGTCCGTGGTCGAATCCATCGCCAAGCTCGTGGCCGCTGGCTTTGAGCACAAGCGCGCCCACCTCTCCTTCCAGGAGTACTTCGAGCGCCTGCGCACCGAGGCCGAGCGCTGGGGCAAGCCCATGGCTGCCGTCCTGGGCGCCCTTATGGCTCAGGTCGACCTGGGTGCCGGCGCCATCGGCGGCAAGGACTCCATGA
Organism: uncultured Collinsella sp.; assembly: GCA_958421655.1. Lineage (GTDB taxonomy): Bacteria > Actinomycetota > Coriobacteriia > Coriobacteriales > Coriobacteriaceae > Collinsella. The sequence continues at coordinate 37,110 of CATZMG010000011.1, read as the reverse complement.
GTGGCTCGTTTGAGGACGAAGCCGGCGAGCTCAACGTTCCGCCGACCCTGATCAGCTTCGCTGTCGCTGTGGGTAAGGCCGCCCGCGCCGTCTCCCCTGAGTTCAAGGGCCTCACGCACCGCGTCGTCCGCATCGCCCCCGCCACCTACGGCGAGGACTACCGCCCCGACGCCCAGCAGCTGCTCGCCGCGTTTGACGCCGTCGAGGCGCTCACTGCTACCGGCGACGCCCTGGCTGTCTCCACGCCCGGCTACGGCTGCGGCGCCGAGAGCCTCTTTAAGATGTGTGTCGGCAACCAGATCGGTATCGAGCTTGCCGAAGATGTGGACGTGGAGAGCCTCTTCACCCCGCTCTACGGCAGCTTTATCGTCGAGCTCGCCGAGGATGCCGAGCTGCCCGAGGTCGCCGACGGCGTTGTCGTCGAGCCCCTGGGCACCACCGTCGAGGGCTATGTCATCGATACCGGCTCCGAGGTCATCGAGCTCTCCGAGCTCCAGGAGGCCTGGGAGAGCGGCATCGAGGGCGTCTTCGCCTACCGCAGCGCCGGCGAGACCCCCGAGGTCGAGACCATCGACTTCCGCGCCAAGGACATCCACGTGTACGGCGGCGCCAAGATCGCCCGCCCGCGCGTGATCATCCCCGTGTTCCCCGGCAACAACTGCGAGTACGACAGCGCCCGCGCCTTCCGTGCCGCCGGTGCCGAGGCCGACACCTTCGTGATCAACAACCTCACGCCCGAGGCGGTCGCCGAGAGCACCCACGAGCTTGCCCGCCGCATCCGTGCAAGTCAGATCGTCATGATCCCCGGCGGCTTCTCGGGCGGCGACGAGCCCGACGGCTCTGCCAAGTTCATCACGGCGTTCTTCCGCGCTCCCGAGGTCACCGAGGCAGTCCGCGACCTGATCAAGGCCCGCGATGGCCTGATGCTGGGCATCTGCAACGGCTTCCAGGCCCTGGTCAAGCTCGGCCTGGTGCCCTACGGCGACATCGTCGACGCCACGCCCGATGCGCCCACGCTGACGTTCAACACCATCGGTCGCCATCAGAGCCGCCTGGTGCGCACCCGCATCTCGTCCAACCTGTCCCCGTGGCTGTCGCAGTGCAGCCTCGACGACCCCTACACCGTCGCCATCAGCCACGGCGAGGGCCGCTTTGTCGCCAACGACGAGGTACTCGCCCAGCTCATCGCCAATGGCCAGGTCGCCACGCAGTACGTGGGCGAGGACGGAAAGCCCAGCATGGACCTCTCCGTCAACCCCAACGGCTCCGCACTCGCCATCGAGGGCATCACGAGCCCCGACGGCCGCGTCCTGGGCAAGATGGGCCATGCTGAGCGTCGCGGCGACAACCTGTACCGTAACGTGCCCGAGCATGTCCCCGGCGACAAGTTCATGCCGATCTTTGAGAGCGGCGTAGCCTACTTCGCCTAAACCTTTCCCATCGGGTACAATCCCTTCGGGTAACATCACCCGCCACCGACACATCCGGTGGCGGGTTCTTTTTTGCTTCGCGCATGTAGAAAGGACATCATGGAAAGCCGCAAGCCGTATCTCGCCACCCTGCCCGGACTCATCCTGGGCTGTCTCGTTTGCTGCGCGCTCTGGGGCTCCGCCTTCCCCTGCATCAAGATCGGCTACGGCCTCTTTGGCATTCCCGCGCACGACAGCGCCTCGCAGCTGCTCTTCGCGGGTCTGCGCTTCACCCTTGCCGGCATGCTGGTCATTGTTGGCATGAGCGTGGCCCAGCGCCGACCGCTCGTTCCGCAAGCCCGTGATATCAAGCCCATCTGCATCTTGTCGCTCTTCCAGACCATTGGCCAGTACTTCTTTTTCTACCTTGGTCTCTCCCGTGCAAGCGCTATGTCAAGCTCCATCATCGAGGCCAGCGCCAACTTCTTGGCTATCCTCTTTGCCGCTCTGGCGTTTCGCACCGAAAAGCTCAATACGGCCAAGGTGCTCGGCTGCGTACTGGGCTTTGCCGGCGTCGCACTCGTCAACCTTTCGGGCGCGGACGGCACCTTTGGCTTTACGCTCGACGGCGAGGGCTTCATCCTGGCCTCCACCGTCGCGGGTGCCCTTTCGACCTGCCTGATCGGCATCTTCTCGCGCGAGCACGACGGCGTTTTGCTTGCCGGGTGGCAGTTCTTGGTCGGCGGCCTGGTCCTCACCGCCATCGGCTTTTTGATGGGTGGCACGCTCTCCCCCACGACAATTGCCCCCGCCATCGCGCTCATCATCTACATGGCGCTTATCTCCGCGGTCGCCTACTCGCTGTGGTCGCGCCTGCTTGCCGTCAACCCCGTCAGCCGCGTCTCGGTCTTTGGGTTTATGAACCCGGTCTTTGGCGTACTGCTGAGCGCGCTGCTGCTCGGCGAGGGCGCTGGCACGAGCCCCATTACCGTCATCGTTGCCCTGCTGTTGGTCTGCGGCGGCATAATCATCGTCAACAAACCCAAAAAAGCCTAGCGAGCTCACCTTTTTAGAGAGAGCCTTCACACACTTTAGCTTAATGGAATGCACTGGCTCTCGTTGATTTCGTACCGAGCCGCGGCGGCAGACGCTCGTCTTGCCGCACCGCGCCTGGGCGTTATGGCCGGTGGCCCCCGCAAACGCAAAAAGGGCGCACGACCATCGCAACGGTCGTGCGCCTTTTTTCTAGCGTATCTGGACGCCGGCTTTCTTTTTATCGGCCTTGACGCGGTAGAGCTCCGCATCGGCAGCGCGAAGCAAGTCTTGCCAGGTATCGACACTATCACCGACCCGTGCATAGCCGATGGACATCCGCAACAGATACGGCACCTCGGCATGCGCGAGCTCGTCGTTGATTGTCGCGCACAGATGCATGATATCCTGTTCCGCCGCTGCCTTTTGGAGCACCACGAACTCATCGCCACCATAACGCGCGATAAAGCCACCAGACGCCGAGCAGACTTCTTTGAGCGCAGCGGATATGACCTGAAGAGCATGGTCGCCCTCCACATGTCCATAACGATCGTTAATCTGCTTAAAGCCGTCAGCGTCCATCATAAGCAGATACACATCTTCGGCCTGATCCACATTTGAAAAGAGCGACAGCATATAGGTCTCAAAACGGTTGCGATTGTTGAGGCCAGTCAACGGGTCGGTCGAGATCAGTTGCTCCTGGCAGATGATATAGAGCAGCAACATGCTAATCATTATGCCGACACAAAGGCCAGGCACCGAGTATACGATCTGAAAGGTACCGCCCACCAGGGCCGGAATGGCGAAAAATGCCAAGGTTCGATAGATAGCCTTCGTCTGCAGGCTCTCGACCCTGCGAGATTGCACAAACGCATGCAGGGACGTATGTATAACGTAACAGTAGCTGACAATGGGCTGGATCATATAGGCAAAGCCGCGACGATACACGCCCTGCGAATCGATATAGAACAAGGCGTGCGTCCAGTAACTGGTAAAAGCCAGCACGACCACCAGAGCCGTAGGCAACGTTACAAGCACCACCCTATAGCGCGAGGTCACAAGGCGAGAGCCCTGCATCGTCTCGGAATAGATAAACCAAATGAGACACGCGATGGCAAAGAGCGAAAACGAAACCGCGTTGGAAATCCAGTTGGCAGCAATACCCAACGTGCCGTCCGCACCATCCGAAAGCGTCCAGATCATATCGAATAATATGTACGCGGCAGAGGTGTAGCCAAGCATGCTAAACAATAGCTGCAGGGTGCTCGAGAACAAGGAGCGACGACTTCGCGCGGCAAGCCCGATAAGAACAATCATGCATAGCAGGAATATCTCAATCTTGAGTGCCTTAACCACTAGACGCCATCCCTTCAATATCCGAATGGTCAGAATCGCCCAATTCGAATCAGGGCAATAAAACCCCTTTACTCCGCAGGGATAAAGGGAATCATAGCAGAGCGCCCGAACATCACTGCAAAACAGTTTCTGTTCGGGCGCTCGGACGGCGCGAATTGCACGCCGGCATCATTGATTGATAGCGATTGCTACTCGCCATCGATGTCGGTCGCGACGGCCTCCTCGATGGCCTCGACACCGGCAGGCGACAGGTCCTCCTTGCCCTGACAGAACTTCTTGTCGACCCAGCCGGTCAGAATCGGAGCCATGATTGCCGTGATGATAACGGCAGTGGCGATCTGGGCGTACGCGGTGGGCGCAAGCTCGGCGTAGCGCGGCGCGACCTCGGCGAGAGCAACCGGCGTGGTCATAGCCGTGCCGGCGATGGTGGAGCAAGCCACGGCAGCCTTGCCGTTACCACCGCACAGGCGCTCGAACGCAAAGGTGATGGGACCGACGACAAACAGCGTGACAAGGCCCAGCAAGATGCCGGAAATACCACCGGTGATAAAGCTCGACAGGCTCATGGACGCGCCAAGCTGAAATCCGATGACGGCAATCGCAGGGTTGGCACCGGGAACTAGCAGGTTCTTGATAAACGGGAACAGGTTGCCCAGAACCATGCCGATAACGAGCGGCAAAATGGAGCCGATGATAGTACCGACAGGGATGTTGGCAAGGCCCGAAACACCAAGGATGATCATCGTGACGGCGGGGCCGGCCGTAAAGAACAGGATACCGACGGCGCCCTGCTCGGACTCATCGCCGAACTCGCCCATGATGCCCGTATAGAGCGCCATGTTGCAAAACGTAATGCCGCCGATGATAGACACGGAGCTCAGACCCAGGAAGTTATCGTTAAAGAAATATGCCACGCCCAGGCCGAGAGCCGCTGCGACGACCAGCTTGGGAATCAGCACGACGATGCCGGTCTTGATGGCGCCCGGCGTGGACTTGAAGCTGATGCCGGCGCCCACAAACAGCAGGATCGCGGCGACGATGGTATTGGAGCCACCGCGGCAGGCAGCCGTAAAGAAGCCGCCGATCTCAAAAACCTGCGGGCAGAAGGTGTTGAGCAAAAGACCGACGATCATCGGATAGATCATGATGTCGCCCGGGATGCGCGGAACCTTGAATTTCTTTTGCTCGTTGGCAGTCGCTTCCTGTGCCATGAAACCCCCATTTCCGCTGACGCGGAACAAAAGCCCACGTCATGCTTTGCTACAGTAAAGTTTGACCATGGTACCAGAAGAAATAGACCAGCTCGGTGAAAAATTCGACAAGTTGGGATGGAACGAGATTCGGCGCCCGCGACGCCACCCCTATATAAGGCTCAAGACGAAATAGAGTACGATGCCCGAGACGCAGCACCACAGCATCGATTTTGTCTTGACCGCCACGACCACGACGCCGGCGGCCGCAATCCAGGGAACCAAGGCAGGCCAGAGTCCCGCGTCGAACGCGCCGGGGTTCACCAAGTCGTTGGCGACCAGCGCGGCAAAGGCAGCGGGCGGGATATAGCCCAGGGCCTCGGTAATGCGGGGCGACAGGGTCCGCCCGCGCAAGGCGAACGCCGGCGCGATGCGAAAGAACGCGATAGCAGCCCACGACGACAGCCACAGAACCAAGAACTCGTTAGCGGGCATCGCGGGCACCTCTTCCGTCAAATACAGCATCGCACGCCAGCGCAATGGCAATGCCGACCACGACGCTTGCCGGCACGGCAATATTCGCGAGGCCCAAGAACTTGCATACGGCGACGGACACCGCGCCCGAAACCGCCGCGACAACGTTACCGCGCGACAGCCGCTGCGAAAAGAGCAGGCAGATAAAGAGCGAGGTGCAGACAAAGGCTGCAATGGCGGTGGGAACATCGACAACGGCGCCGACGATGGCGCCCATCGTACACGAAACGCCCCATGTTGCGATGAGGATCACGTTGAGCACAAAGGACTCGCGCGGGCCCCAATCCTCCCCTTCAACCAACTTGGCAAGCGAGATGCCATATGCCTCCTCGGTAAGTGTCGCGGCAACAGCCAGCGTCTGACGCTTCGAGGCACCCCTCAGATGCGGTGCGATCGATGCCGAGTAAAGCGCAAAACGCGAGGAGATGGCGGCAACGCTCGCGACGATCGATGCTGCAGGCACACCCGCCAGCCACAGGTTGCAGATCATAAACTGGCCGCTGCCCGTCACAAACGTACTGCTTAGAGCAAAGACCATCCAGGGCTCCATTCCCGTCTGCCCCATGATCATTCCGCACGGCGCGCCTATTGCAACATAGGTAAGCATCACCGGCCAGACGGTTCTAACGATTTTGAGCACCATACGTTTCTCATCCTGACAAGGTCTCCGAGCCGCATGTAGCGACACGGCAGAATCATCATCCGGCAGCAACCGAGTTCACCTACAATTGCCACCGGATCGAAAGACACAACTTTTTAGGAAGTCATTATGACAGCTATCGATCGAGACCGGGCGCGCGCGGCCTTCAAAAGCTACACCGATGCCTACGACGCCACCAACCCACGCATCGCGCTCAAAATCGAGCATACGTACCACGTGGCCGAGGCATGCGATGCCGTAGCGCGCGAGCAGGGCTGGTCGTCAGAAGATATTGACCTGGCATGGCTTTGCGGCCTGCTACACGATATGGGCCGCTTTGAGCAGCTGAGACGCTGGGACACCTTTAAGGACGCCGAGAGCATGAGCCATGCGGCGCTGGGCATCGAGGTCCTCTTTGGCGAGAATCCCGCCGATGCACCCGCCGTAACGAGCATCCGCGACTTTATCGATGACCCGGCAGAAGATGAGCTCATCCGAGCGAGCATTGCCTATCACAGCGATTTCCGTCTACCCGCGCAGCTCGACGTGCGCACGCGAAGCTTCTGCGATATCGTGCGCGATGGTGACAAGATCGACATTATGCGCACCATCGCCGACAGCACCGTCGACACCATCCTCAAGGTGGACGAGAAGACGTTTCTCGGCAGCCGTTTCTCGTCGCCGACACTTGCCGCCTTTGACGAGCACCGCTGCGTCGCACGCGATGAACGCAACGAGCCCGCCGACTTCTTGGTGGGACTCATCTGCTTTATGTTTGAGCTCGTCTATCCAGCAAGCCGCGCGCTGGCGCGCGAACAGGGCGATATCCACCGCCTGCTCGACGCGCCCTTTGGCATCACGCGGCCCTTTACCGACCCCGCCACGCAGGCAACCTGGAGCCGCCTAAAGGACGAGATGCGCGACTGGCTGGCGCGCGCCTAGCGCTCAAGCTGGGCCAGCAGCTCCTCGACGACCTCGACGGCATCCCCAACAACCTCGTACTGGGCAGCACCAAAAATGGGGGCATCCGGGTCCTCGTTGATGGCGATAATGCACTCCGCCCCACCGATGCCGGCAAGATGCTGGATGGCGCCCGAAACACCGATACTCACGAGAAGCTTGGGCGAAACCGATACGCCGGTCTGGCCAATCTGATGGCGATACTCCAACCAGCCGGCCTCCACGACAGGTCGCGTGCAACCAAGCTCGGCTCCCAGGGCCTCGGCAAGCCTTCGCATCAGTGGCAGGTTTTTCTTGGAACCAATGCCGCGACCCACCACGACCAGGCGCTCGGCATCGGCGATCGAAGCCTGCTGCCCCCACTCCTCGGCGGGAATCGAAATCTCGACACGAGCCCTGGCGTCTTCCGCAAGCATCACCTGGGTGATCGTGCCGGAACGGCCGTAGTCGAAGTCGGGAGCCTTAAAGATACCGGGGCGCACCGTTGCCATCTGGGGACGATGATTGGGGCAGACAATGGTGGCCATCAGGTTGCCGCCAAACGCCGGACGCGTCTGTTGCAGCAGTCCCGTCTCCGTATCCATCGAAAGTACGGTGCAGTCAGCCGTAAGGCCCGTCTGCAAACGCACGGCAACGCCGGGTGCCAGTTCGCGGCCAAAAGCGGTCGCACCGTATAGGATGGCCTCGGGTTTGCGTTCGGCTACCAAATCGCAGATCAAGCTGGCGTAGACCTCCGCATCGTTTTGGCGCAGGCGCTCGTCGCGACAGGCCAGGACTTCGTCGGCGCCCGCGCAAACCAGATGCTCCAGGTCACCGAGAGAACCCTCGGGGCCCATGCCGGCCAGTGCCACCAGACGGCAGCCACGAGCATCGGCAAGCTCGCGGCCCTTGCCCATAAGCTCGTAGGCAACGGGAGTCACCGTATCGTGCTCGTCGGTCTGCACGAATACCCAAATGTCTCGATACGCATCGAGGTCAACCGCGCCGGCGGTCTCGTCACGCTCGATCGAGATAGCGTTGACAGGGCAGGCGTCGACGCACCCACCGCATAGGATGCAGCCGTCGGTTACGCGGGCGCATCGGCTGGGTCGTTCGCCTTCCACTACGATGCCGCCCGAGGCACAGGCGCGAACGCAGCGACCGCAGCCGACACAGGCTTCGCTATCGATAATCAGTCCGCTCATCTATGCCATCCCCTCGATAATCTTGGCAAGTTTTACCGCCTGCTCGGACGCCGTTCCCTCAACGGCCTCGCACGTTTGGTCACGGTCGGGCACAAACGAGCGCACGACCTGTGTCGGCGACCCGGCAAGACCGCAACGCGCGGGGTCGGCGTTCACGTCGGCGGCACTGACCACGCGCACGTCCGCCTCCTCCGCCGCGCGAATACCGGCAATACTCGGCATACGCAACTGGCCAATCTCCTTGGCAGTCGTCATCGCGCACGGCATCTCAAGATACACCGTCTCCTCGCCGGCATCGCATCCGTGAATGAGCGCCAGCGAGCCACAGGTCGTAAAGCCCGCGCTCTGCACGCAACTCACGTCGGTCACGCAGGGAATCTCAAAGGCACCGGCAAGCTCGGGACCAATCTGGGCCGTATCGCCATCCACCGCCATCTTGCCGCAGATGAGCAGGTCGAAGTCCTCGTCGAGCGCCTCGATGCCGCATTTGAGAGCATAGGTGGTCGCCAGGGTATCGGCACCTGCAAAGGCGCGATCGGTCAGCAGCAGCGCGTCGTCGGCGCCTCGGGCGATGCAGTCGCGCAGCAGCGACTCGGTCGCGGGGATGCCCATCGACACCACCGTCACGCGCACATCCATGCCAAAGCCGATAAAGTCGTCCTTCAGCGCCAGCGCGCATTCCAAAGCGCTCGCATCAAAGGGATTAATGACCGCCTGCTTGCCATCGCGCACGATGGTATTGGTCTTGGGGTCCATCTTGACCTCGGTGCTGCCCGGCACGGCCTTGACGCACACCACCATATGGAAATCGCTCATCTTCACGCGCCCCCTTTCTGGACGAGCTCATCCAAGAGCTTCTCCGAAAACAGGTTGCCGCGACCCAGCTGCCCGTCGGGATCGAGCTGGAGCTTGAGCCGCGCCGACTCGACCATGGCCTCGTGACCGTACATCGTCTCTAAGAAGCCCGCCTTGATCTTGCCGACGCCGTGCTCGGCAGAAACGGCACCGCCCATAGCCGTTACCTCCGCAGCCCACTGGGCAAACAGCTCGCCACCGCGACGGTAGTCCTGCGCATCGCGCGGCAGGATGTTCACATGCAGATGGTTGTTACCGATGTGCCCCCAGGCAGCAGATTCAAGCCCGCTTTCGGCCAGTGTGCGGCGATAGAGGGCCACGACATCGGCAAGGCGTGCATTGGGCACCGACATGTCCGAACCCAGTTTGGTGATGGTGGGATCCGTGCGGCGACGCTCGTCGATAAGCATGTTGACGCTCTCGGGGACCGCATGGCGGAAGAACCGCTGGCACTCGCGATCAACCTCGGTGCGCGCGACCCATGTCGCATCGTCGCGGCCACCCGCAAACTCGAGCACCCATCCCAGGTGGTACAGTTCCTCGGTCGCCTGGGCCTCGTCATCGCAGTCGAGCTCCACGTAGACACAGACCTTGGCCTCTTTGTCGAGCGCCGGCAGCGAGGCAAACGCCGTCGACTGCTCGCGCTGGCGACGTAGAATATCCAGGGCGCCAGCGTCGAAGTACTCGATGGCAGCCGCATGGGACAGGACGGGACGCATGGAATCGGTAAAGGACACGGCCTTGTCTTCGCTATTGAAAAAGCAGCTCACACCCCAAACGACCGCAGGCGCCGCCTGCAGGGCAATCTCGAGCTCGGTGATAACGCCGAGCGTGCCGCAAGCACCGATAAAGAGGTCGATGGCGTCCATTTCGTCCGCAACGAAATAGCCTGAGGCATTTTTTGTCTTGGGCATGGTATAGCCGGGAAGATCGAGCTCGAGCGTACGGCCCACTGCCGTCACGAGCGACAGGTGGCGGCCCTGGGCAAAAGCCTCGCCGCGCTGAAGCTCAAGCAAATCGCCATCAGCCAGCGCGACGTGGAGTCCCGTGATATGTGGGCGCATGGGACCGTAGGCGTAGCTGCGGGCACCAGAGGCGTTACATGCCGCCATGCCGCCCAGACAGGCAGATGCCTCGGTGGGATCGGTGGGAAAGAACTGCTCGGGGGCCTCTTGGAACTCCTCGTAGGCCTCAAGCGATGCCTGGTCCCAACCAGCAGTCGGCAGCACCTTCTTGCTCAGCTGCTTGCGCAGCTCCGAGAGCACAACGCCCGGCTCCACGCGCAGCAGAAATTGGCCTTGTTCATCGCGGCGAAGGCCCAAGTAGCGATTCATACGGGAAGTATTGAGGATATGCCCGCCGTGGGGCACGGCACCGGCGGCAAGGCCGGTTCGGGCGCCCTGAACCGTTACCGGGACACGCTCGGCATGGAGCTTTTCCAAAATGGCACGGACCTCGTCTTCCGTTGTCGGAAACGAGATGCTCGAGGCCTCGCCCGATGCGCGAGACTCATCGCGACCATACTCTTCGAACTCGTCGGTGAAGGGTTTGATGGTTGCAGACACGCGAACTCCCCCTTTAGCTAACTACAGTGTTTGCAGGGAGATGTTACCGCATCGTTTCGTCGACGTGTTCGAGACCGTCTCCATAATTGGCGATTTTTACGTTCGTGCAATTCGGCGAGCGGCTTGATTTCCTCGGCAGACGATGCTTTTGACACATATGGCCCCGCCGTCGCCGACCGCGCGATTGTCGCTTGAAAAAAGTTGGAGTATTTTTTGCCGCCTTTTACCTGCGGAGACACCAATCCGTCAAGCATTTGGTCAGCAATTGGTCAAGTAGTGGCTGATACCGTCGGCATCGACAGCCAAAACCGACAGAAGTTTTGGCCCCAGAAGCAGGGAGGTTCCCATGGCATATTACTGGCCCCAGTACGGCATCGTCATCGAAGTCGACGACGATCCCCATCTCCTGCCTTTCGACGAAGAGGCATTCCCCGATACGACGGTCTACCACGTTACCACCGATGTGATCTGCGACCCCGAGTCGTTCTCGGCGCTCGCCCACCGCATCGCGCATATCCACGACATCGAGCTCCCTCCCGACTTCGACGAGCTTGTCTACTCACGCCGCCTGATGCTTCACATGCTCTTTGGAGCGAACCCGTCCACCTTTGCGCGCATCTATACCGCCAAGGATGCCGCATGAGCGCGAAGAAGCCACCCCACTTTGCAGGCCTGGGTCGTCACAAGAAGCTCATCCTTGCCTGTTTGGCCATCGTCTGTGCCCTTGTCGCCGTAGGACTATACGCTTGGCAGTCGCAGCCCGTACCCGAGGCGGGCGCTTCGGTTACGACGGCCGAGGGCAAAACGCGTCAGGAAATCCAAGATGAGCTCGACGCCATCGTCCGCGACAACATGATGACGATTTCGGTCGCACCGGTCGCTCAGCTGCAGGAGGACGGCAAGCTGCGCGTCAACGTGCAAAACGTCCAAGACAATAAATTTCCCCAGCGATTCCGCGTCATCCAAAACGACGAGACCATGTACGAATCCGGTGTGGTCGAGACCGGCAAGACAATCGAAACGTGCCCCGCCGGCGACATCAAAGAAGGCGAGGCGTACATCGAGATCCAGGCACTCGATGCCAAGACCCTCGACAGCCACGGCAATCCGACACGTGTCAAGGTGCGGGTTGAGCAAGCCGAGAACTAGCTTTTCCGGCCGACGCGGCACCGCACGCAATTCACCAGCATTCGTCCAATCATCGCGGGGACGGCCCGCGGCGAATAGAAAGGAACGACCATGGACATCACCAGGAACATGAACGGAGCCAGAGCGCTCGTCGTGGGCGCAGGGCTCGCGCTCGCGCTCGCAATGGGCGCCGCCCCGACGCCAGCTATGGCAGCCGGGCGCGTTGGAACCACGAAAGTAATGGTCAGGACCGAGATCGACAACGTTGAGTTCAAAGTTCCGACGGTTATTCCCTTCGTCGCCAAGGCCGACGGCACGCTTCAGGGCCCCTCAGAAGACGCGACCACCATCGACAATCATTCGGCCTACGGCATCCATGTCACCAACATGAAGATCGACGCCATGAACACCTGGACCATTGCTGCCGACGCCAAAGCCGGAACCGCACAGAACTCCATCGACTTTAAGGTTGGCCCCGACGGCGCGCTCCAGAACGCCAGCGCCGCAATGCAGGGGACGGGCCTCGATCTTTCCAAGAATGCAGCCTTCGACATGGGCTACCAGGGCATTGCCGGCGGCAAGGACAAAATTAAGCTCAAGACAAGCGGAAACGTCGCCCGCGTCACGCGCGACATCTTCCGCGTAACCGGCGAAGGCGATCAGGTTGCAACGATCACCTGGACGGTCGAGCCCGGTGCGCACACGGCATAAGGCTGTCGCCCTGGCCGCCGCCGTCAGCATCCTAGCGTTTGGGCCAGCCATGGCCTTTGCCCAGCAAGAACAGGCGCAGGCCGCCACGCAAGTGACGGTCGACCTCTCGGAGCTCGACCGCGGCGACCGCGAGGAACCGTTGGCGCAGACAGGCGACAGACGATGGCTCTTGGCAGCAGGCGCCACAGCAGCAGGCGCGGGGACCGCCGGCCTCGGTCTGCACATCAAACGCAGCCAGAAACAAAACACGGACAGGCCGCACTAAATTAGCTAAGGAGACCCCATGGCATCAAAGAACCTTTTGCCCGTCGTCGCACTCTGCGGCGCGCTCGCAACCGGAACGCCCGTCGCCGCTTGGGCGACTCCCGTCATGGCAGACTCCTTACCAGCAGCTCTAAGCTCCGCACCAAATCCGTCGAGTGCCATTGCGTGTAAGCGTTTTTCGATCGCACAAGCCGCAATCTCAACCTCGGGATGCCTTCGTCGTAATACGGACGGCTCGATAGTCGTGGATATCAAGCGTTCGAACAAGGCAAACGGCTCCCAGGCGGGGTGCGCCGTCTGCACGTGGCGCTCGGTTGTGCTCGATGCGGATGGCGATCCATGCAATTTAGAGCTGCGCATCGACATCGCTTCGGTCGATGACTCGGCGAACGGAGCGAAGGTCGCCTTCGACGGTACGTTTTTTGAGAAAGGAGGCGGTATATGTCTGGGCTGCGCCGCCGCGAATGCAGATGATGCGCAGCCCACCCTCTCATTCACGGCATCGTTGCGGCTGACCAAAGCCGGTACCGATGCCATCGCGGCGGGAGAAGCGTCCCTGCTGTTCTACGCCGTCAGCACCAAAGACACAGACGCTCATTTCGAGAAGCCAGCCGGATCACTCAGCCTTACACGAGGGATAGAGGCAGGCCCTATTGAAATCGATGCCCACGCGCAAAGCAGGCAACGCATTCTTGCCGACCCGGCGCTTCTCGAAATGGAGTGGAACGGATCCGGAGCCATCGGAATTCTTCCTTCCGCGCTTGACGCCAAGACGCTCCCCTCAAACGACGAACCCATCAACGCAACCATACAAGAAGAGAGCGCGGACAAAGAAGCAGGTGCGGGCGACACGCCGTCGCCGACAAACAGCGTCCCAGCTTCTTTCAAAGCACCGAATGGGCCCGCTACCGATTCAAACGATCCCGAGCTCGCAGACAGTCTGGGGCTTGCTGATCCTCAAGAGATCGATGAAGGTAACTGCTGCGTGCTTGCCGCGCTCGACCACACAGAGGTCATCGACGCTGCGAACATCGAAGTTGCCGCCGCCAATCAGCCCGTCCGCAAGTCGGCTATCATCGCATTTCCCGAATCCATCGAAGTCGTCTTTTTGCCATCGGGCGAGGTCGTGGCCCCAACACTGCTCACCTTGTTGGGCGCCAAGAATACTCGAAACGAAATTAAAAAGGTCACGGTTGTCGACCCTGCAACCACCGCCAAGCTGCGTCTATACGCCGTTGCTCCAGACGGAGGCAAGACCTTGGAATTCGATGGTGACACACTCCTAGCCTGGCGACGTCTGGACATTATGCAAGACGTCTCGTATCAGATCGAACTCGAAGGGTTTGATCGTGCCCGCGATGCCAATATCATCGCCGCGGCTATTGAATCCCCGCAGCGGCTTATGACACTGCGCTTTGAATACTATCCCTATGTCCCGACAACCACCTGAGGCTTAAATGCTGCACATCATTCCTAACACCACTTATATAACGTATTAGATGAGTCGCGATGTGCCTCGCATTTCGTTCTGCTACGATTGCCACGTTGGCATCAATACAGGAGGGCTCATGCCGGGCTTGGGAACAATCATCAACGTTGTGCTTTTAGTTGCGGGCGGTCTTTTGGGATTAGCGGGCGGCCGCTTCATCACACCGCGCATCCAAGACACGCTCATGAAAGCATCGGGGCTGTGCGTCCTGTTTATCGGCCTTGGCGGCACCATGCAAAAGATGCTCCTTATCGATGGGAAGGCGCTAGCGACCACCGGCACCACCATGCTCATCGTCTCATTTGCGCTCGGTTCGCTCATCGGCGAGGCCGTCAACTTGGAAGCCGCCATCGAGAACCTTGGCGAATGGCTCAAGCGCAAGACCGGCAGTGAGGGCGATAACGAGTTCACCAACGCTTTTGTCTCGACTTCACTCACCGTGTGTATCGGCGCCATGGCAATTGTGGGATCGATCCAGGACGGCCTGCTCGGCGACTGGTCAACGCTTGCCCTCAAGGGCGCACTGGACTGCATCATCGTCTGCACCATGACGGCGTCGCTCGGACGCGGCTGCATCTTCTCGGCCCTGCCCGTAGCCGTGTTCCAGGGGACGATCACGTTGTTTGCCGGCGCGCTCTCCCCCATCATGACCACAGCAGCCCTCGACAGCCTTTCGCTCGTAGGCTCCATGCTCATCTTCTGCGTCGGCGTCAACCTCATCCGTCCTCAGACCTTCCGCACGGCCAATATGCTCCCCTCCGTCGTCATCGCCGTCATCTACGCCCTCCTGTTCTAAATCTATCAACGCAGCGGTATCTCGAACACCTGTTTGATGCTGTGCTATGATATGAGGTCACCGTAGCTGCGTTCGAGAGGAGGAGCGGTGGCCGACCAGGACATCAAGATGCTCATCGAGCGCATTATGGCCGAGGCCCGGACCCATCAGTCTGCCCGCTTCTCACATGAAGTCTACGCAGACGAGCCGATTCTCAAAACCGGCCGACAGATGCAGAATTTCCTCCCCGACCAGTACCGTAAAATGCGCGAGATATCGCGCTGGCAGGATGACCCCAAGGGCGGTGCGGGCCGCTGGCTTTCGGAAGCCGAGCTTTTTTACCGCCAGGGCCTGCTGATGGCCGACTTTGAGGACGACTGTCCCTACAACGGCACCTTTAAGTCGTACTTTCCCACCTACAACGCCATGAGCGACCGGCAGCTGCGCGGCTACTTTACCTGGCGTGCCCAAGTGCGCCGCGGAACCGTCGAGGAAACGTCTATGTCCTTTGCCTTTCTGTATCTCTATGAGCTGATTTGCGGCATTGGCGTAGATGACCCGCTCGACGGTTTTAACAAGATCAAGGCCTTTTGGGATGTCTATCGCGCCTTCGAGCCCGGCATTGATCGGTTTGCACGCGTGTGGTTGCAGGATTACGCCGTATTCCATGGGCTCAACCCCAAGCTGCTCCGCGACTCTAAAACCGTCATGTTCGATAACGCCCTTATCGAGCTGCGGCGCGCGGCACGAGACCTTGTACCGGCACCGGCACCGTCCGACCAGACCCCCAAACGTCGCAAAACCTCCGAGCCCACGCTCCCCCTTCCGCCCGATGAGGTGCGCGAGGAGCGACTCATGGCCGCCATCAACGCCCTCTCCACGTACAACCTAAGTAACTCGCGGCTCGACCGCAGCCACCACCGCGATCTGCGCCACGCGGCATGCGCCGTGTATGTCCGCATGGCGCGCTACTATGACACGCACCGAAAGACCGGCATCGTGGCGAGTTTATTTGGGGAGGAGACGGCCATGCCCTACACCATGTTTGCCTCGGCCGTATTCTTTGCGCCCGAGCGCCACGAGGACTGCGAATATCGCCTGGATCCTATCCATATCTACCGTTGCCAAAACGGCTTTTGGGAATGCATGCGCATCCACGGTAGTAGGCAAAAGAGCAGCAAGCTCGGTGAAATGATGCGCGCCTGCGACCAACGCCTGCGCCTGGCGCTGGACCCCGCCCATCCCCTTAAGGAAGAAAAGGTCCCCAAATATCTGGCCAAAATTATCGATGACGAGATTGTGGCATGGCTTTCGTGGGACGCCGTACACCAGCCCGTCAAGATCGATATCGATCTGAGTCAGCTGGGGCACATTCGGAGCGCCGCTGCGCAAACGCGCGAAGCGCTTTTGATCGACGAAGAGCGCGAGGACGGCGCACCTGTGGAAGCCGAGGCAGCGGACTCAGGGCAACCGGAAGCCGAGCCCGTAGCCGACGCGATTGTCGAGGCGGTCGCGGCACCCATTCGGCAGGACGAGACCGACGAGCCAACCATATCCACCGAACAGTTTGGTGTCGTGGCACCGCTTCTCGCGCCGACGCCCGCGTTCGCAGCTGTTGCGCCCGCTGACGCCACGAACGAACTCACGCCTGCCGCAGACGCCTATCTCCGCGCGCTGCTCGAGCACAACGCAGTACAGGCGGAATCGGCGGTAGTGCAATCGGGGCAGAGCGAGGACATGCTCGTCGACAGCATCAACGAGGCGCTCTTTGACCTGGTGGGCGACACCGTAATTGAATTTAGCGCGGCAGGGCCGCAGATTATCGAGGACTACGAAGCAGACGTGAGAGGATACCTAGACCATGAGTGATACCGCATCCGCAGCGCCCCGTGTACCCAAACGCGTCGCCGCCGTTATCCTTAACTCGCTCAAGGGCGGCGTGGTCCCGCGCATCGGCCTTCCCTATATCACCGTGGGTCGCGAGGTCGAGATTCGCGCCCTGCTCACCGATTTGAGTCTCATCGCCGATGGCGGCGCGAGCTTCCGCTTCTTAGTCGGTCGCTACGGCGCCGGCAAGAGCTTCTTGCTTCAGACCATCCGAACGCATGCCATGGGCGAGGGATTCGTCGTCGCTGATGCCGACCTTTCCCCTGAGCGCCGCCTGCAGGGCGGTCAGGGACAGGGCCTTGCCACCTACCGCGAGCTCATCCGCAACATATCGACCAAGACGCGCCCTGAGGGCGGTGCGCTCAACCTTATTCTGGATCGCTGGGTCGCCTCGTGCGCCGACGTCGACGAGTCGGTCGTCAATGCCCAACTGGCCCCGCTCGAGGAGATGGTCCACGGCTTCGACTTCACCCGCATGCTCCGCCGCTATCGCACGGCCGTATCCGAGGGCGACGAAGAAGCCATGAGCCGCGTGACCAAATGGATCCGCGGCGAATACCGCACCAAGAGCGAGGCCCGCGCCGAACTGGGGTCCTCAACCATCATCAGCGATGACGACTGGTACGACTACGTCAAACTCATCGCGCGTTTTTTGGTTTGCAGCGGCTACAAGGGCATGCTGGTGCTCATCGACGAACTCGTGAATCTGTATAAGATTCCCAACGCCATCACGCGCCAGTACAACTACGAGAAGATCCTGACCATGTACAACGACACACTTCAGGGCAAGGCGCAGTACCTGGGCATGATTATGGGCGGCACGCCAACCTCCATCGAAGACCGCCGCCGCGGCGTGTTCTCCTACGAGGCTCTGCGCAGCCGACTCGCTCAGGGTCGCTTTGCGCGCGAGGACCTTAAGGACATGCTCGCGCCCATCATCCGTCTGCAGCCACTCACCTACGAGGAGCTGCTGGTGCTGATCGAAAAACTCATGCAAATTCACGCCGGCTACTTTGGCTGGACGCCCACGCTTACCGAGAACGACTTGGTGGACTTCCTCAAGATCGAGTTCGGTCGCGTGGGAGCCGACACGCATCTGACGCCGCGTGAAGTCATTCGTGACTTTATCGAGCTGCTCGACATCCTATGCCAAAACCCCGACGCCAACGTGGCCGAGCTGCTGCAAAGCGTCGGCGGCGACGCGCTGGCGACGGCAGCCGCAACAGGTGACACCGATACCGCAGGCGGCGACCGTAACTTCGCCGAATTCACCATCTAACCTGCCAAAAAGGGACAGGTTTATTTTGGCAGGTTTTATCTGGGAAAACGTTGAGGCAGTCATGCAGCAAGCCGTTGCCAACCGCGCTGAGAGATTCGTTTTTGAGAGGAGGCCCCGTGAACGCCTTTGACCGCTACGCCCCGTTTATCCAAGACTTCATCTACTCCCACGATTGGGAGAGTCTGCGCTCTATCCAGGTTGCGGCAGCAGATGCCATCTTTAACACACAAGACAATGTGCTCCTAACGGCATCCACAGCTTCCGGCAAAACCGAAGCGGCCTTCTTTCCCATCCTGACCGAGTTTTGGGAGAACCCGCCCGCAAGCGTGGGCGCCCTCTACATTGGCCCCCTCAAGGCGCTCATCAACGATCAGTTCGTCCGCCTCAACGACCTCTGCGAAGAAGCCGACATCCCCGTCTGGCACTGGCATGGCGACGTTTCGCAGTCGCACAAGGCAAAGCTCATCAAAAAGCCGAGCGGTATCTTGCAGATTACGCCCGAGTCGCTCGAGGCGCTCTTGATCCATAAGCACATGGCGATTCCGCGCATGTTCTACGATCTGCGCTACGTCGTCATCGACGAGGTCCATTCGCTTATGCGCGGCGATCGAGGCGGGCAGACGCTCTGCCTTATTGAGCGCCTGTCGCGCATGGCCGGCGTACAACCCCGCCGCATTGGCCTTTCGGCTACCATCGGCGACCCCGAGCGCACGGGTGCCTTTCTCTCGCAGGGAACGGGACGCGACTGCGTTATCCCTCGTTTTGAGGAACCGCGCCGCGTGTGGCGTATCTCCATGGAGCACTTCTACAACTCGGGTCCCCAGGCGCAGCAGCGGGGATTCAAGAGCATGGGTCCTCAAGAGGCCGAAGTGCTTGCATGCGAGCGCATTGAGGCAGCGGCACCCGCGGCACTGCCCGTCAGCACCCAAGACATGCGCCATAGCGGACAACTCACACAGGAGGAACGCCGCCAACGTCGCGAGCAGGCACGGGGCAAGGCTGCCCCCAAGGACAGTCGCGCTTCCTCGGCCCCCGAGGGCGAAGTCGACATTCCCCGAGCACCCGAACAGGCATTACTCAACCCCACCGACACAGCACCAGACAACGCCGACCCCGGCATGGGCTATATCTTCGAACACACCCGCGGCCGCAAGTGCCTGGTCTTTGCCAACTCGCGCGAAGAGGCGGAGGCCGTATGCTCCATGCTGCGCAGCTACTGCGAAAGTCGACACGAGCCCGACCGTTTCCTCATCCATCACGGCAATCTTTCGGCATCGTTGCGTGAGACGGCAGAAGAGCTTATGCGCGACGAGGAACAGGCACAGACGACCGTTACCACCTCTACGCTGGAACTCGGCATCGATATCGGCCGTCTGGAGCGTGCGTTTCAGATCGATGCGCCGTTTACCGTCAGCTCCTTTTTGCAGCGAATGGGCCGCACGGGGCGCCGCGATCTTCCGCCCGAGATGTGGTTTGTCATGCGCGAGGAAGAGCCCGAGCCGCGCACGATGATGCCTGAAACGATACCTTGGAAACTCCTCCAGGGCATCGCGCTCGTACAACTCTATCGCGAGGAAAAGTGGGTCGAGCCGCCTGAGCTCGATCGACTCCCCTACAGTCTGCTCTATCACCAGACCATGTCGACCCTCGCCAGCACCGGAGAGCTCACGCCGGCGGAACTTGCCCAGCGCGTGCTCACGCTCAGCTATTTCCATCGCGTCTCGGCCGATGACTATCGCGTGCTGCTGCGTCACCTCATCAAGATCGACCACATCCAGGTCACCGAGGGCGATGGGCTCATCGTGGGCCTCGCGGGCGAGCGCATCATCAACAACTTTAAGTTCTACGCCGTGTTCCAGGAAAACGAGGAGTTCACCGTTCGCAGCGAGTCGGCCGAGTTGGGCACGATCGTCAACCCCCCTCCGCCCGGTGAGCGCATCGCCATCGCCGGACACTGCTGGATTGTCGAGGAAGTGGACTGGAAGCGCCACACCGTCTTTGCCACGCAGGTCAAGGGCCGTGTGCCGGCATACTTTGGCGATTGCCCCGGAGACATCAATACACACGTACTCGAGCGCATGCGCAAGGCGCTCAACGAACATGCCACGTATCCGTATCTTATGGGTAACGCGCGGGCCCGCTTGGCGCAGGCTCGCCATACGGCTGAGATTTCGGGTGCGGGAACTAGGCCGCTCATTAACCTGGGCGGCGACACCTGGGCGCTCTTCCCCTGGTTGGGAAGCTACGCCTTTCTGGCGCTCGAGCGTATGCTTAAAATCAAATGCGCAGCTGAGCTGGGCCTTCGCGGACTCGACCCGTCACGCCCGTACTTTATGCAGTTTAAGATGAAGGCCGACGAGGAGACGTTCTTTGAGGTACTCGCCGCCGAGGCCGAGAAAGACTTCGATCCCATCGAGCTCG
Source organism: uncultured Collinsella sp. (assembly GCA_958421655.1). Taxonomy (GTDB): domain Bacteria; phylum Actinomycetota; class Coriobacteriia; order Coriobacteriales; family Coriobacteriaceae; genus Collinsella. The sequence goes on along the minus strand of CATZMG010000011.1, from coordinate 16,431 downwards.
TCTATCCTGGCGAGGTGCCTTACTTTGACCGCTACGACGAGTTTGTTCCCGAAGAGCTCGTGCGCAAGGGCTTTGCCGAAGGCGTGCTCGACATAGAGGGCATGAAGCAGCGCGTCCTCAGCTGGCGCGACCACGCCTAAGACCAGTCTTTTTGGGACGGAGAGACTTACTTGTCGTGAAGGGCGGTGCCGAGGAAGTCGGCGTCGAAGGGCACGGCTTCGGCAAAGACATAGTCGCCGTCGCTGGCGATGAGCAGGTAGTTCTCCTCGCCGCCGAACTCCGCATCGCCACAGGGGACCACCCAGACATGGGCGAATACCTCGAGTGCCGTGGCAGCGCAGTCGCGCAGGAACGTCACATCGCTCCCCTCGTTTGTGCTTACGATATTGGCAACGTAGACGCCACCGACATTTAGGCTGCCCCGCACCAAACGCAACGCCTCAACCGTCGCCAGCTCGCGTACGGGCTCGGCACCGCCAAAGCAATCGCTCACGACCACGTCGTAGCGACGATGACCAACACTCGTCACGCCCAGATAAGAGCGAGCCTCAGCGGTTATCACCCGCAGGCGATCGCCCGCCGTGCACTCCAGCTCGTCCAGATAGAACCAGCGGCGCGCCAGGCGCGTAATCTCTCCGTCATACTCGATGACGTCCATGCGCAAGCCCTCGTGCGACATCAGCGCGAACTTGGGATAGGCAAACCCGCCGCCACCCAGCATAAGCATGCGGTTGATACCGTGACCATAAGCATCACGCATCGCATCCTCGGACTCAAACACGTCGTCAAACGCACGATAGTACGCAAAGACGGGCTCCGCCCAACGCTCACCAACGTAACTTGCGCTTTGGTAGACGCTGCCTTGCACCAACACGCGAATCTCGTCGCCGCCCTCATCGTGCACGCGTTTCACACGCGCCAACCCATTGCGGGTTCGCGCAACCTGCAGACAGGCAGCACGAACAGCGACAGCGGCCGCACCAAGCGCCGCGGCTCCCAGAGCAACACCGGCAACGACGCCAGCAGAAACACTCGGCTTGTTCATCTAGAGCTCCTTTTGCAGATAGAGTCCATGATCGCAAAAACCCAAATGGCGATAGTACTCGCGCGTACCGATTGCGCTAATCACGTTGATACGCGTATAACCCGCATCCCGGGCAATCTCGCACGCACGCTCTACGAGCAAACGCCCCAATCCATGGTGCTGGGCTGCCTGGCCTTGATCTCCCACGCGCGCCGCCATGCCATACACGTGCACCTCGCGAATCATCGCCTCGTCCGGTGTCGTCGGCAACTCATCCGCATGCGCGGCAACAAAAGCACGATCGGGCAGAGACAGACGCAAAAAGCCCGCGATCTTGCCCTGCGGCGTCACCCACTGCAAAAAGCGCTCGTGCGTCACCGGCGTCTCGTACGCCACTTCCTCGTCAAGGGTCAGCTCATGCAAGTCGGCGCCCGCCGTGCTAATCTCGCGATAGCGAATCTCACGCACTGTCGCGCCTTCCCCACGAGCCGACAAGCGGTTTTCAACGAGCTGACGCAGGTTGGGCTTCTTGTTGCCCACCATGATGTCGTCGGAGCTAAAGTCGCGGATCATGCGACTGATGCGGCAGAACGCCGGCGTCACCACGATGTCGTCGGCCAACACATCGAGCAGCTCTTCCTCGGTATAGGGACGCCACTCGCCGCGCTCATAGCAGCCCACCAGACGCGAGCCCTCGATGAGCGCGCACGGGTAGACCTTGACCTCGTCGGGCATAAAGGCCCCTTCGGTCATAAAGCGCTCGTAGTCGCGCTTGTCCCCCTCGGGTGTGGCGCCCAATAAGTTGAGCATAAAATGCGCATGGATCTTAAAGCCAAAGAGGCGCGCAAGCGAAAACGCCTGCTCGATCTGAGCCACCGAAATGCGACGCTCGTTGATATCGAGCAAATGCTGGTCGAGGCTCTGGATGCCCATCTGAATCTTGGTGCAGCCCAGACGACGAATGAGCGTGAGCGCCTGTGGCGTCACGGCATCGGGGCGGGTCTCGATAACGAGCCCCACCACGCGATGCTTCGCCGTCTCGTTGATGCGCTGCTGACGCTCAAGCTCCTCCATCGTTGCCGTCTGCCACTCGGCAGCCTCGCCCCATGGCGTACCGGGGCCGTACAGACGACGCACTGCGCGGTTATAGCCACCAACGACAGCATCCACACGCCCCTGCTCGTCGGCAACGCCGCTCGCAAGCTCGGCCTCGTCGGTCGCAATGCCGGCAGCCCGATAGCGCTCGCGGCGCTCTGTTACCACCGGCGGCAGGGCATCGGCGGGAGCGTCATCGAGCAGGCGCCCTGCCTCGGCACGGCTGATGCCCGGACGCGCCAACATGGGGTTTGCCGCCACACCGGCGACGGCATCGTCATTGAGCGCACGGAAAAGCTCCGACATAAACCACGTCTGATACCCTTGCGGATAGTCGCTCCAGGTACCGCCGAGCACAATGAGCTCTATCTTGTCGGTCGCATGTCCCATCTGCGAAAGCGCGGTCAGACGAGCGCTCACCTGCAGATACGGGTCGAAGCAGTTTTGCTCCGCACGGGCGCACGCCGGCTCGGCGTGCAGATAGCTTTTGGGCATGCGCAGATCGTTGGGGCAAAACAGGCAATCGCCCGAGCATGGCCAGGGCTTGGTAATGACGGTAATGGTCGCCACGCCCGAGGCCGTTCGGCGCGGCTTCATACGCAGGACCTGCAGCAGTTGACGCTCCAGATCGGAATCGACATTCCACGCAGCCCACCGAACCGGCTCCTCACGTTTAACCCGCTGGTAGAACGGCAGCAGACGGCGCTTGGCCAAATCGCGTTTGTCGGCACCCTCACGGCGCGCCTCGGCATGTATCAGTTTGACGAGCGCTTTGTCGTCCACGGTCTCGCCGCGACGCAGAGCCTCGAGTATGTTCAAGATAATCTGTTCCATGTCCCCATTGTAAAGGCAAAGGCGCCGAAGCCCGTCACGGCTCCGGCGCCTCCATCAAAGAGCATGCCTATATGTACCGATCTCCGAAAACCGCATGTCACTCCGGATCAAACGACATGTCGCCCGAACCGACCTCAAAACGATACGTAGCAGACTTATCGCCGTTATCGAATTCAAGATTCAAAATGGTCTCGCCGTCGTAGCCAAGCGGAAGGAAATCGCTCTCAAAGTCGCCGCTGCCCAAGGTGAGGCTCGCCTTAAAGCCCGTCGAGTTCGGAACCGTCATCTCCACATCGCCCGAGCCCACACTCACGTCCATCGACTTCGCGGGGGCCTGGTAGAGCTCGAACGTCACATCGCCCGAACCGACCTCGGCATTCAGGGTATCGGTCACGGTGCCCGTAAACTCAACGTCTCCAGAGTCCAAAGTCAGGTTGAGGTCATGACACGCAATGCCCGCGACCGTCAGGTCACCCGATCCTACATTCGCTGTAATGCCCACCATGTTATCGGCAACTTCGCGCGGCAGTTCGACGGTAACCGTGCGGTCAATGGCGCGCTCGTCATCGCAATCGAACTGGCGAATCTTGAGCGTAGAGCCCTTGATTTCGGCCAGGTTCTGGGTTGCCGCATCGAAGGCAACGGTCCCCGTTGCCACGCGACCGCTTTCAATTACGCGCACTGGCCCGCTGGAGACGTGTTTGACCTCGACCGTGCCCGACGTCACGTCCAAGTCAAGCGATGTGAACGCGTCGGCATCAAAGGTTTCGCTCGAAAGCTGCTGAGGCTGAGCGGAATAGTTACCGCCATCCAAAAGATCGTCCTCGTCAACCGCATCGTCCATACCAGAGAAGCCGGATACAACATCGTCGAGATCCCACGGGCCATCAAAATGAATCAAAGTCCGCGAAATGCCAAAGACAAGCCCGATGATGAGCACAAACGCTCCGATGCCAACGCCCAAGCGTACCTTGGATTCATGCGAAAGCTTCATCATTCATCACTCTCTTTGGCAATCGGCTCAGCGGTAGTCGCGGTAGCCACGTCAGCATCAGATTCCGCAGAAGTATCCTTCCCCTGGGCCTTGACCGCCACCGACGCCGAACCAACCTGAATATCCCCGCGCGCCCAATCGCCATCGAGCGCACGCGCCACCCAGTGATAGATGGGAATCGTAAAGAAGATCAGTGCGGCAAAGGGGCCGGCACCAAACAGGAACATCAGCAAAAAGAACAGCAGCCAGCACACGGCCCAATATGGGAACGACTGGAACGGGCCCTTCACCGGAGTCGAGCCAACCGCACCGCCACTCGTCGCCTGCGCCGTAGCGGCATTGGCGGCCTGTGCACTCCAGCTTGCCGCTTGCGCCGCCTTGGCGGCGGCATCACTCGCCTGCGTTGCCGCCTCGGTGGCACGTGCCGCCGCCTCATGGGTGCGTGCGCGCTCTGCCGCCTCGGCCTCGCGTTGGCGAGCGCGGTCCTCGTTCTCAAACTCGATATCGTCCTCAATCTCGTCGCTCGGATTGAGCAACTCGTCCAAGCTCACGCCATAGAGTTTGGCGAGCGAGATCAGGTTCTCGGTATCGGGTGAGCTCTCCGCGCGCTCCCATTTACTGACCGCCTGGCGCGACAGCCCCAGCTTTCGCGCCAGCCCTTCTTGGCTAAAGCCTTTGCTGCGGCGAAGGTCGGCGAGCCGCTGCGCAGTTTCTACATTCATGGTTCCTCCTATGTGATGCCAGCCGTGCCGCCGGACCGTTTTTGTTCTTAAGGCGCCTTGCACAGTTAAAAATCTATCCGCCACCGCCAAAAACATGCCACCTATTCTAGTGAGATTTTTGACAACCGGCGGTTGCGGGTGCGTATGAGCTGCGGAAATGTGTCCAAACAAAGCAATGACCCGTAGCTTGGTTGTCCCCGTTGCGGCGTTAACGGTAGTATGGTCGTACTGTTAATTCCGCACCGCCAACGGAGGGAGTTCCGCGCCGTGAACCGCGATTTCGCCTCATCGCTCATCCAGCTCAACAACACGTTCTATCGCGAGCACTCCGCCTCCTTCTCCGATACGCGCCAGGCCCCGTGGCCCGGCTGGGTGCGCACCATGGACATCGCGCTCGGGCAGCTCGACGTCGCCACGATCGAGCATCCCGTCCGCGTCTTCGATCTTGCCTGCGGCAATATGCGATTCGAGAATTTTGCCGCCGGCGGCGCACTTGCCGCCAAGGGCGTCGACGGCGCAAACCCCTCGGCAGATGCCAGCTGCCCGTTTGAGTTCTATGGTGTCGACTCGTGTCAAGATTTGGCTATCGATGCACATGGCCATGCCCTGCGCATTCCCAACCTGCACTTCCAGGAGCTCGACGTGCTCGACGCCCTCATGAAGCTCAACCCCGCCGAGACGCCCGACGTGCTTTTCGACGCCCCGCTCGCCGACATCTCGGTCTGCTTTGGCTTTATGCACCACGTGCCGTCGTGCGAGTACCGCGTACGCGTACTCGACGCCCTGGTGCGGCAGACGCGCCCGGGCGGCATCATCGCCATCAGCTTTTGGGAGTTTATGAACGACGAGCGCATGGCGCGCAAGGCCGTTCGAGCCGAAGCCCGCGCCGAGCTCACCCCGCCGTTTGAGGGTTACGATTCCGCACAGTTTGAAGCCGGCGACCACCTCATCGGCTGGCAAAACGACCGCCACGCCTACCGCTATTGCCATCACTTTGACGATCAGCAGATCACCGACCTGGTGCGCGGCGTCCGTACGTTCTACAAGAGCGGCGAGGTCCCCGTGCGCGAGCTTGAGCGCTTCCATGCCGACGGTCGTAGCGGCGAGCTCAACCGCTATGTGATTCTCAAGCGCCTGTAGGCACCGACGACTCGCCGCCGAGCCGCACCACATCTTTCGGGCAATCTATGCCCGCCCTTTTCAACCCATTGACGGAACGCGCGGCCATGCGTTTCGCATTTATGACCAAGGAGCCTCATGGGAGCCGTCCACGTTCGCACGCCTAAGAACTTTGTGCTCGAGAAGCGCCTGGAGCGCTACGCCGATGCGATCGAGACGAACCCCGAGGCTTATGCCGGAGATTGGCGCGAGGCTTGCGCGCCAGCTGGCAGCAAGCCCTTCGAACACCTTCACCTGGATCTTGGCTGTGGCAAGGGAACCTATCTGGTCGAGCGCGCCCACCGCGAGCCCGACACCCTCTTTATCGGCATGGACCAGGAGCCCATCTGCATCGCCTATGCCGCGCAGAAAATCTGCGAACAGGGGCTATCCAACGCACTCGTCCTGCCCCGAGGCGCCGCATCGCTGCCACAGCTGTTTGCCGCAGGCGAGCTCGATGCCATCACCATTAACTTTCCCACGCCGCAGCCCAAGGCCAAGTACGCTAAAAAACGACTCGTCCATGTCGACCATCTGATGCTCTACCGCCCGCTCTTTTCAGCCGGCGCTACCGTCACGCTGCGCACCGATAGCAAGCCGTTGCGCGATTACGCCCTGGGACAGTTTGCCGCGGCCGGCTACGATACGCTTTGGGTAAGCGACGACGTCCGCCGCGACCATCCCGAGCATCCCGAGACCGAGTACGAGCGCCGCACGCGCGAGATGGGTGCCGCCGTCTATGGCATTTGCGCCACACCTGGAGCGCAGCCCAGCGATGAACAGCTCGCGGCGGGCCGCGCGCAGAAGCAAAGCCTAGCCTGCTACCTGCCCGATAACCTCGATGAGCTCGCCTATGTGCCTCTGGGCATGGAAGAGGCCGTCGAGAACTTTAGAAACCGTGCCCGCAAGGGCAAGAAGCGTCTACCGCAAGAGTCCTAGGGGCTTCTGATGGTCGCGGCGTTGGCAAACAAGCGCAAATAGGCGCCAGCGAACGGCCCTCAAACCTAAGTGAGTAGACTATTTTGCAATAGCCAAGCACAGCCCGCATAGCGAAACATAAAACCGCAGGTAGAACCCTTGCGCAAAAGCCATGTGCTCGCAATATCGCAAAAAGTCTACTCACTTAGCTAGCGACTACACTAAACGGCTGGGCAGAACGCCCATTTCCTGCATTTTCTCGCGCGCTGGCACCCCACGCCGCCGCTACGCCATAATAGTTGGCGGACAATCGCGAGAGAAAGCAACCACATGGCACAGACCACGACAGATACCGTCGCCGGCACCGTCTCCGGCGCCGGCGCCGCCAGTTCATTCTCGGGCGGCACGGGAACCGAAGCCGAGTTCGGCTCGCTCGGCGCGCTCTCCCCCACCTGGTGGGAGCCCGAGGATGGCAGTGAGCCCGAACCATGGCTCACGCCCGATCAGGCCTTCGAACGCTTCTTTGAATGGACGAGCGACCGTGGCATTGAGCTGTGGGATCACCAAGAAGAGGCCCTCATGGACCTGGCCGCCGGCGATCACGTCATTTTGGGCACGCCGACCGGATCGGGCAAGTCGCTCGTCGCGCTGGGCATGCTCTTTATGGGCATGGCACAGGGCAAGCGCTGCTACTACACGGCTCCTATCAAGGCTCTGGTCAGCGAAAAGTTCTTCGACCTGGTGCAGGTGCTCGGCCGCGATAACGTCGGCATGATCACCGGCGACACGCATATCAATACCAAGGCACCCGTCATCTGCTGCACGGCCGAAATCCTTGCCAACGATGCGCTACGCGAGGGCGAGGACGCCGATGTGGGCTGCGTAGCCATGGATGAGTTCCACTACTTTGCCGACCCCGACCGCGGCTGGGCATGGCAGGTGCCGCTGCTCACCCTGCCCCACACGCAGTTTATGCTCATGAGTGCCACGCTCGGCGATGTCACCGCCATCGCCGCCTCGCTCGAGGAGCACACCGGCGCTGCTTGCGACCTGGTTGTCGACGCCCCGCGCCCTGTTCCGCTGAGCTACGACTATGTGACGACCTCCCTCGAGGGCACCGTCGAGCTCGCCATGCGCCGCGGAGAGGCCCCACTCTACATCGTGCACTTTAGTCAGGACGCCGCGCTTGCCACGGCACAGTCGCTTGCCAACTTTGGCATCGCTAGCAAGGAGCAGCGCGAGGCCATTAAGGAAGCTGCCAAAGGCACGAGTTTCTCCACCGCCTTCGGCAAGATTCTCAAGCGCCTGCTCGGCTGCGGCGTCGGCGTGCACCACGCCGGTATGCTGCCGCGCTATCGCCTACTGGTTGAGCGCCTGGCGCAGCAGGGCCTGCTGCCCGTCATCTGCGGCACCGACACGCTCGGCGTCGGCATCAACGTGCCCATCCACACCGTGGTGCTCACCGCGCTCACCAAGTTCGACGGTTACAAGATGCGTCGTCTGCGCGCCCGCGAGTTCCACCAGATTGCCGGTCGCGCCGGCCGCTCGGGCTTTGACACCGAGGGTATGGTAATTGCCGAGGCGCCGGAGCACGAGATCGAAAACGCCAAGCTTATGGCCAAAGCGGGCGACGACCCCAAAAAACTCCGTAAGATTAAAAAGAAAAAGGCCCCCGAGGGCTTTGTCACCTGGAACAAGCAGACCTTTGAGCGCCTGATCGAGACGCAGCCCGAGACGCTCAAGCCGCGCCTGCGCATCACGCACTCCATGGTGATTAGCGTGGTCGAGCAGGGCGGCGATGCCCGAACCCGCGTACACGACCTCATCGAGACGAGCCTGCAGACTCCCGAGGAAAAGGCTAAGCTCGAGGTTCGCGCCGACGAAATCTTCGCCACGCTCATCGATTCCGGCGTCGTCGTTCGCACCGAGGTGCCGCCCGCGCCCGACGCCCCGACTGACGCCGCGCCGGACATCGACTATGCGCTGACGGTCGATCTGCCCGAGGACTTCGCGCTCGATCAGCCGCTCTCGCCGTTTTTGCTTGCCGCGCTGGAGCTGCTCGACCCCGAGAGTGAGACCTATACCATGGATCTGATCTCGATGGTCGAGGCAACGCTCGAGGACCCCAAGCAGGTATTGCGCGCACAGGAGCGCGCCGCGCGCGACCGCGCGATGGCCGAAATGAAGGCTGACGGCGTCGACTATGAGGAGCGTCTGGAGCGCATTCAGGACGTCACCTACGAAAAGCCGCTCGAGGATTTGCTCGATGCCGCCTTTGACAAGTACTGCCAGGAAGTGCCTTGGGCAAACGACTACCAGCTCTCTCCCAAGAGTGTCCTGCGCGATATGCTGGAAAGCGCGAGCGATTTTAAGGGTTACATTCAAAAGCTCGGCATCGCCCGCTCCGAGGGCATTTTACTGCGCTACCTGGCAGAGGCCTACCGTTCACTCGACCGTACCGTGCCCATCGAGAAGCGCGACGAGCGCCTGCGCGACATTATCTCGTGGCTGGGCTTTGTGGTGCGCTCGGTGGACTCGAGCCTGGTGGACGAGTGGGAAAACGCCGGCAACCCGGCAGCCCTCGATGCTGCGCCGCCGCAGGGCATCGACGAGGTCGTGGCGGACCGTCGCGGCTGCACGCTATTGGTGCGCAACGCGCTCTTCCGCCGCGTGACCCTTGCCGCCCGCGAGCACGTTCGCGAGCTGGGCGAGCTCGACGACGACTGGGGCATGAGCGAGATCCGCTGGCAAAAAGCACTCGACGCTTACCACGAGCAGCACGAGGAAATCCTCACCGACGGAGATGCCCGCAGCGCCGCGATGTTTTCCATTGACGAGTCCGACGAGAAGACCGCGCACGTATGGCACGTGCACCAGATCTTTGCCGACGAGGATGGCGACCACGATTTTGGCATCATGGGCGATGTCGATCTGGACGCCACGCAAGACGGCGGCGAGGTCATCTTCAAAAACTACCGCGTCGGCTTTATCGAGGACCTGCTCGAGGACTAGCCGGGCACAATGGAACGAAACGAAGCGGGGCCGCTGGCAATATAGCCAGCGGCCCCGCTTTTGCGCTATACGCTATGCCTTACTCGGCACCCTCGACCTCATACGAATCCGCCTCGGCTGGCTCATCGTTTGTCTCTGTCGCAGCCCCGCGCGCCTCGTCAAACGCGGCCTTCATGGTCTTGTTGCCCCACGTGAGCTTGCGAATGGTAAGATCGTCCGCCTTCTTGTTGGCTAGGCGCAGATTGTTCTCGGAGGACAGCAACGCCTCCTTGGTTTTCTGCAGGTGGCTAATCGTCTTGTCGATCTCATCGATCGCCGTTTGGAACTTGCGGCTCGCGATCTCGTAGTTGCGGCCGAAATCATTCTTGAACTTCTCCATCTTGGCTTCGAAGTTCGTAACGTCGATATTCTGCTGTTTGTACTCCGCCAGCTCCTGCTTATAGCGAAGCGAACCCATGGCGGCGTTGCGAAGAAGCGTGATCATGGGAATAAAGAACTGCGGGCGAATCACGTACATCTTCTCGTAGCGATAGCTCACGTCCACGATTCCCGCGTTGTAAAGCTCGCTCTCGGGCTCGAGCAGCGTGCAGAGCACCGCGTACTCACAGCCTTTCTGGCGACGATCGTGATCGAGTTTCTTAAAGAAGTCCTCGTTTTTATGCTTGGTCGCGGTCTCGTCGTTCTCGTTTTTCGTCTCGAACATAATCGAAATGACCTCGTTACCGCTTGCGTCGCACTCGCGGAAGATAAAGTCGCCCTTGGTGCCCTCGGACGCATCGTTATCCTTCTCGAAGTACGCGTTAGGAAACGCCGTCATGCGCAGACGGTTAAACTCGGTCTCGCAGTGCTGCTCGAGCGACTCACCCACCATCTTGGTGGACAGGCGGACCTTCATGTCCTTAAGGCGCTCGATCTCTTCATCCTTATAGCGAATCAGGTCATCGCTCGCACGCTTGGCCTGCGCAAGCTCGAGCTCGTGTGCCGCCTTGGCCTGTTCCTCGCGAGAATCGCGCACCGCCAGCTCGCTCGTCAGTTTGGCACGCGCCTCATCGCGCTCTCGCTCCGCCGCGGCAACCGCCTCCGACAGGTTCATTTTTGCCATCAGTTCCTGCTCGCGCAGCTGGGCACGCAGACCCTCGGCCTCTTGCTCGGACTGTGCCTTAGCGGCGGAAAACTTCTCTTGTACCGTCGCGCGATAGTCAGTAAGCGCGCGCTCGGCCTCGCTGCGAGCGGCATCGAGCTCGCGCTGCGACTCAGCCGCAGCGGCGGCAAGCGCCATCTCCTGGGCCTTGTCCGCCGCGGCAAGCTTGGCCTGCAGCTCGGCAATCTGAGCATCACGTGCAGCTAAATCGTTTTGAGCAGCGTTGCGCGCCGCCGACTCGGCAAGCTTTGCTTCGTCATCTTTGCGCCCAAGCTGCGCACGCAGGCTATCAATCTCACGCTGGAGTTCGGCATTCTCTTTTTGAGCATTGGCTCGTGCCTCAACCGCCGCGCGCTGGCTTGCACTCTCGCGCTCTGCGGCAGCGCCCTCGAGCTTAGCGCGCAGCTCGGCAAGCTCAGCATCGCGCTTGGCAACCTCTTGCGCCAGTTTCTGATCCGCAGTGTTCTTCTGCTCGACAAGCTGAGCGTCGCGTTGAGACTCCGCCTCCTGCAGGGCAGACGCCGAACGCGAACGCTCAAGCTCCAGCGCCTGCTCGCCCTCGCGTCGAGCCGCCGCTACGCGCTCATCAAGATCGCGCGAGAACTCGGCATCGCGCACTTGCTTGACGATATCCGCATAGCCGGACGCATCGACCTTAAAAACTTCGCCGCAATGCGGGCACTTGATCTCGTTCATAGCAGCTCCTCGATGGACGCAAATATCAACCGCCTACACTCTACCGCGCCACGCGGACAAAAAAGGCGCCGCCGCCATAATGGCAACGGCGCCAGAACCACCACAAAGGTGCCTGTCCCCTTTGTGGTGGTTCGAGCATTACAGTCCAAAGAAGCCCAGGATTTGATCGCGGCTTACGGGTCTGTAGTCGTTGGCATCAAGGCCAACGTCATAGCGCAGGATCGGGCGCTCGCGATCGCGGTTGCGTGCGTTGGTGCGGTCACCCCTGCTGTGGATATGCCCATGCAGCATAATGGCGCCACGTGCCTTGCCGTTCCAGCTGAGCATGGGGTAGTGGCTCATAACCAGACGATGGCCCTTGGCATAGCCGGGAGCAATCTCCAGGTAATCGCGCACGTCTTCCCAAATTTGCGGGGCGTCGGAATCTTCCCAGTCGCCGTCATGGTTACCGCGGATGAGCGTCGCATTCTTGCATTCGATACGCTCGCGCAGGCGCACCGCCTCCGCCATGGGCAAGCGATACGTAAAGTCTCCCAGGATATAGAGGCGGTCGTCCGCAGCCACGCACTCATTGATGGCATCGATGACCTTGCGGTTCATCTCCTCGACCGAATCAAACGGTCGATCCATGTCGTGCAAGATATTCGTATCGCCCAGGTGCAGGTCGGCGGTAAACCACATCATCGTCTATGCCCTCATTTCGCAATGCATCCAACTCGTGCTAAGTATACAGACGTAGCGATGCGGCGGTTATCCAAAGAGCCCGCCGAACAGTCCGCGGCGGCGCTTGTCTTGCTTTTTCGAAGCGTCACCCTGAGTTTTCTTGTCCTGCCGCATCTTACGGTCCTGTTCCAGCTCATCGTCATCGAGTAGCACATCCCACTCAAACGGATCATCTGCCAGATCAAACAGGTCATCGTCATCAAACATGGCAGCCTCCATTGCCGACTAGCGAGCATCCACCACGTAGAGCCCAACGCGCACCTGATGCCACGGGCTGCGCTCGGGGGCAACCTGTTGCACACGGGCCTCAAATACGTCCTCGTGGCCGTAATACATCATCAAGGACAGTGGGCCGACCTCGTTTCCCGGAACGTAGCCAAGTTTGGTCTTGCCATAGTAGATCGCAACTGCCTCGGGGTCATGGGGATTATCGCGCTCGGCACACAGCGTCAGTTTATCGCCCGCTTTAAGATCGCCTAGGACCAAAGCGCCATCGGCATACTGAAATCCTGCAATGTGAAATGACAGAAGAACACGCGAAGGCTCGTACATAGCAGCTCCTCTAACGGCCGGATAAACCGGTGTGTAACCTTATTGAGAAGTCTACGGTCCCGTGCGGACACAAATACATCCTGTCTGCGTCCTTCAATCGTTTGCCTCAACGCTTGCGCGACAGAACGCTTGCAGATAAGATAGGAACACGGATGGCACCCGTTGCCGCGGGTCTTGCCAACTCCGATACACGTTTTCATCGTGAGAAGTGGCCGTCTTCGCTTACGCGGGGGCGGCTATTTCATTCGGCCGATAAACAGACCGAGTTCGATAGCCGCAATCAACAACGCCAATAACGAAATAACATCGCTTACGTTCATACCAAATCCCTTCTAAAGGGAGTTGGCCCATCCGTGCTCCATAACAGTAGTCTAACGCAAAATGCAGGTAATAGGAACACTTGTTCGTATTACCTGCGCCCTTTTCTAATGCACAAACATGCGCACGAACTTGTGCTTCCAGCTTGCGTAAGGAGCATAGCGGAATGGCACGTCCAGCCACGTTGCCTTGTTCACGATGCTCTTCTTGTGGCTAAACGTATCGAAGCTCTCGCGTCCATGGTACCGCCCCATACCGCTCGCACCCATGCCACCAAAGCCCATATGGCTCGTAGCCAAGTGCATAATCGTGTCGTTGACGCAGCCGCCGCCAAAGGGCACGTAACGCACAAAGCGCTGCTGAACTGCGCGATCCTGGCTAAAGATATACAGAGCCAGCGGCGTCGGACGATCCGTAATAAACGTCTCGGCCTCGTCTAGGCTCTCAAACGTCAGCACCGGCAAGATGGGGCCGAAAATCTCCTCCTGCATCACGGCGTCATCGGGGGTCACGCCGTCCAAAATCGTCGGCTCAATCTTGAGCGATGACTCGCGCGCCGTGCCTCCAAGCACAACCTTATCGGGATCGATCAGCCCACGCACGCGCGCAAAATGCTTGGCGTTGACGATATGCCCATAATCCTCGTTATCGAGCGGATGCTCGCCAAACATACGGCGGGCCTCTTCCCTGATGAGGTCCAGCAGCTCGTCGTGCACGCGCGTATCGACCAGCAGGTAGTCGGGCGCCACGCAGGTCTGCCCTACGTTGAGCCATTTGCCAAAGGCGATACGCCGTGCCGCGACCTTCAAGTTTGCCGTCGCATCCACGATGCAGGGGCTCTTGCCGCCCAGCTCAAGCGTCACGGGCGTGAGGTTTTTACTCGCGCGCTCCATGACGAGCTTGCCGACCGGAACGCTACCGGTAAAGAAGATCTTGTCCCAGCACTCATCGAGCAACGCTTCGTTCTCGGCGCGCCCGCCCTCGACAACCGTCACCAGGCGCGGATCAAATGCCTCTTCACAGATTTGCTTGAGCACCGCGCTCGATGCCGGAGCATAGGCACTCGGCTTGATGACCACGGTATTGCCCGCGGCAAGGGCGCCGGCGAGCGGCTCGAGTGTTAGCAAAAACGGGTAGTTCCACGGAGCCATGATGAGCGTGACGCCATAGGGCACGGCTCGCGTTTTGCACGCGCTCACGGCGTTGGCAAGGTCACACGGACGCAGGCGCGGACGACTCCATCGAGCCACGTGAGCGATCTGATGACGAATCTCGGAAAGCGACGTGCCGATCTCGCACATATATGCCTCGTCATGCGACTTTCCCAAATCGGTCTTGAGTGCATGGGCAATATCGGCCTCGTGCGCCCGTACCGCATCGCGTAAACTCACGAGCGCGCGACGTCGGGCATCAACATCAAACGTAGCGTGCGTTTTAAAGTAAGTGCGCTGATCGCCGACGATGCGCGCAATTTCCTCGGTGTTCATGGCACCCTCCTAGTTCTCGTCCTCAAACATACCACCCGCGACGACCTCGTACATACGCTCGAGCTCCAAGCGGTCCATCAAAAGCGGAACGGGGTACAGCGGATTGGCCTCGGCATCGGCATGCGCCGCCATCTCGGGAATGTCGGAGCGGCGAATGCCCGAGACATATTTGGGGATTCCCAGGATCTCGTTCATGCGGTCGACCCAATCGATAAAGGCCTCGGCCGCAAGACTATCCTGCGCGGTAGCCGGCGCAATGCCCGCCATGCGAGCAAGATCGGCAAGCTTGGGGGCGGCGGCGTCACCATAAGCGCGAAGCATGTGCGGCAGGATGATCGCGTTGGCCAAACCGTGCGGAATTCCGTATCGGCCGCCCAGACTGTGCGCGATGGCATGCACATATCCGACATAGGAGCGGGTAAACGCAACGCCCGCCTTATACGCCGCCGAAAGCATATTGCGACGAGCGCGCATGTCGTCACCATGCTCATAGGCCTCGAGCAAATTGTCGTGGATAAGCTGCACCGCCTGTCGCGCCATCTTGCGCGTATAGGGCGTGGTGCTTCGCCCGATAAAGGCCTCAACGGCATGCGTCAGGGCGTCCATGCCCGTCTGCCCCGTAATGGAAGCGGGCAAGCCGCACGTAAACTCGGGGTCGTGGACTGCAAAACGCGGGATGAGCACAAAGTCGTTAATGGGGTATTTGTAGTGCGTCCCGTCATCGGTAATTACCGCCGCAAGCGTGACTTCGCTTCCCGTACCGGCGGTAGTGGGAACGGCGATGAGCAGCGGCAGGCGACGATGAATCCGCAGCAGGCCGCGCATCTTGTTGATGGGCTTGTTTGGCTGCGCAATGCGTGCGCCCACGCCCTTGGCACAGTCCATGGCCGAGCCACCGCCAAAGCCGATAATGGCCTGGCAGGCGCTCTCTCGATACAGGGACGCCGCTTCTTCCACGTTTGAAACCGTGGGGTTTGCACGCGTTTCGGCATAGACCGTAACGCCAATCCCCCTGCATGCGAGCGCCGTCTCGAGCGGTGCCGTGAGCCCCAGACGGGCAATGCCGGGATCCGTCACGATAAGGACCTTCTGGATCGAGCGCTTTTGAAGCACCGCGGGCACATCCTCGGCATGCTCTAAAATGCGCGGCTCGGTATAGGGCAGGATCGGCAATGCAATGCGAAAAACCGTCTGATATGTTCGGCACCAGGCACGACGGGCTAGATGCATAAAGGAAACTCCTTCATTTGTTGATAGGTCAACATTTGCTCGCCCGATTGTACTCAGCGGCGGTCAAAGACGGCCTGCCAATCGTTAATCAATCAACATCTTCATATCTCAAAATTGTTTTATTAAAAATCATTCCTAATAGGCTTCACATTTGGTTGCATTTATGGATAATAGAACTCGTCAAGACGCACGTCCGGAGAGGGCCCTTACGGGACCGGACGAGCGCACAATCGCCATCGATCGAAAGGATCGAATCATGAAGTTTGTTTGCCCCGTTTGCGGTTATGTGGAAGAGTTCGACGGCGACCAGCTGCCCGAGGACTTCAAGTGCCCCCAGTGCGGCGTTCCCGGTTCTCGCTTCCTGAAGCAGGAGGAGGGTCAGCTCGAGTGGGCTGCCGAGCACGTCGTGGGCGTCGCCAAGATGGAGGGCGTCTCCGAGGACATCGTTGCCGACCTGCGCGCCAACTTTGAGGGCGAGTGCTCCGAGGTCGGTATGTACCTGGCCATGGCGCGCGTAGCTCATCGCG
>CATZMG010000010.1 GCA_958421655.1 uncultured Collinsella sp. | reverse complement strand
CAGGACTGTCCGAAATTGAGAGGCAAGGCCCTGCGCCCGGCCCCTCGGTTCCCGTTTACGAGAGCGACGTTCTCAGCAACTCGTTGAAGAGCTTCGGGTTGCCCTTGCCGCGGCTCGCCTTCATACACTGGCCCACCAAAAAGCCGATGACCTTCTGGTTGCCGTCGCGATACTGTTGCGCCTGATCGGCACAGTTAGCCAGCACCTCGTCCACGATCGGCTGCAACGCACCGGCATCGCTCACCTGACGCATGCCGCGCTCGTCGACGATCTTGTTGGGGTCGTCGCCGGTCTGGGCCATGGCCTCAAAGACCTCGTGCGCTTGGTTGGAGCTAATGGCATCGGTCGCCAGCAGCTTAGCAAGGGCTGCCACTTGAGCCGGCGCAATGCCGGACTCGGCGAGCGACACACCCGCGCCCTTAAGGTAGGCGATCATCTCGTTGACCAGCAGGTTTGCGACCGTCTGGGCCTCCTTGCCGGCCATACCGGCAGCGGCGGCCTCAAAGAACTCGGCAAACTCCGGGTCGCCGGCGATCTGCTCGGCGTCGGCCGCCTTAATGCCAAAGTCGGCCTCAAAGCGGGCGCGCTTGGCATCGGGCAGCTCGGGGATCTCGCCACGGCAGCGGTCGATAAACTCGTCATCCAGATCGAACGGCGCCAAATCGGGATCGGGGAACAGACGATAGTCGTCGGCCGTCTCCTTCACACGCATGACCACGGTGCGCTTGCGGCTGGGCTCCCAGTGGCGGGTCTCCTGATAGATGATGCCGCCCTCCTCGAGCACCTCGGCCTGGCGGCAGATCTCGTAGGCAAGGCCGTCATGCAGGCTCTTAAACGAGTTGAGGTTCTTGAGCTCGGTCTTGGTGCCCAGCTTGGTCTCGCCGCGGCGGCGCAGCGACACGTTGCCGTCGCAGCGCATGGAACCCTTCTCCATGGAGCAGTCCGAAATGCCCAACGTCACAAAGATGCGACGGAGCTTCTCCATAAACAGGCGAGCCTCCTCGGGCGTGCGCAGATCGGGCTCAGTCACGAGCTCAATCAAAGGCGTGCCGCAGCGGTTGTAGTCGACGAGCGACTCGGCCGCGGCGGTAATGCGGCCCTCGGCGCCGCCCACGTGGACCATCTTGGCGGCGTCCTCCTCCATGTGGATGCGCAGGATGCGGATGGGCACCGTGTAGGAACCGTCCTCGCGACGCTCGGGCATCTGCAGGTTGGACGCGTCATAGCTGGCCAGGTGACCGGCGCGCTGGTTGCCCTCGCGCATGGTTGACGTCATGGACGTGGACAGACCCTCGGCGTTGGCCGAGGCGCTCGCCAGGCTCTGGGCCTCGGCCTCACCAAACGCGCAGTCGGGGCGCTCGGCGGCACCGCGACCGGTCACGTCCAGATCAAGGTGACCGTACATGGCAAAGGCGACCGGACCCTGCGTGGTCTGGAAGTTCTTGGCCATGTCGGGATAGAAGTAGTGCTTGCGGTAGAACATCGAGTGGCGCTGGATCTCGCAGTTGGTGGCGAGACCGGCCTTGACGATACTCTCGATGGCGCGCTTGTTGGGCACCGGCAGGGCGCCGGGCAGGCCCAGGCACACCGGACACACGTTGGCGTTGGGCTCGTCATCGTGGCTGAGCTTGCAGTTGCAGAACATCTTGGTATCGAGTGCGGTGAGCTCGGTATGGATCTCCAGGCCGATCACGGCCTCCCAATCCTGCAGGACCTCGGAAAGCTCCTTCATTACAGCTCGCCTCCCTTCCCGGCAAAATCGGGCGCGACGGAAAGCGCGGGCGCACCCGTGGCGGCATCGGCAAAGCCGCGCTCCAGGGCGCGGGCAAACGTGAGCAGCTGACGGTCCTTAAAGGCCGGGCCAACCAGCTGGGCAGAAACGGGCAGATGAGTATCCTCGCCCAGGCCCAGCGGCACCGAGATACCACCGTTGCCGCAGATGTTGAGCGAGATGGTGTACAGGTCCGAAAGGTACATCTGCGTTGGGTCGCTGATCTCGCCGAACTTAAAGGCCGTGCGCGGCGAGGCGGGCATGAGGATGGTGTCCACCTTGGCATACGCGGCGTCGTAGTCCTGCGTGATGAGCGTGCGGGCCTTTTGCGCAGCGTAGTAGTACTTGTCGTACACGCCCGAGCTCAGCAGGTAGGCGCCGAGCATCTGACGGCGCTTGGCCTCGGCGCCAAAGCCGTGGGCGCGCGAGAGCGAGCTCTGGTCGGACAGGTTGGCGCAGCCCTCCTCCTGATAGCCGTAGCGAATGCCATCGAAACGGGCCAGGTTGGAGAACGCCTCGGCCGGGCCGATGACGTAGTAGGCAGCGATGGCGGCGTCCAGGTGCGGCAGGTCGACCTCGACCAGCTCGGCACCCTGGTTCTGCAGCTCCTGGGCGGCGCGCTGAACAGCGGCCTTGACCTCGGGCGTCAGGCCCTCGGCCTCCATAAACGCGGGGATGATGCCCACGCGCTTACCCTCGATGCTGTCGTTGAGGTGCTCGGTAAAGTCGACGGCACAATCCTGGCTGGTGCAGTCGTACGGATCGTGGCCCGCACCGGTGAGCGCGTTCATGGCCAGCGCGACATCCTCGACCGTGCGGCCAAAGGGGCCCACCTGGTCGAGCGACGAGCCAAAGGCAACCACGCCGTAACGGCTCACGGCGCCATACGTGGGCTTAAAGCCCACCACGCCGCACAGCGACGCCGGCTGGCGAATGGAGCCGCCGGTGTCCGAGCCCAGCGAGAGCGCGACCTCGCCCGCGGCGACGGCGGCAGCGGAGCCGCCCGAGGAGCCGCCGGGCACGCGCTCGGTATCCCAGGGGTTGTTGGTGCGGTGGAACGCCGAGCTCTCGGTGGAGCTGCCAAAGGCGAACTCGTCCATGTTGGCCTTGCCCATGGGCAGGCAGCCGGCATCGAGCATGCGCTGGACGCAGGTGGCGGTGTAGACGCTCTGGTAGTCCCCGAGCATGCGGGAAGCGCAGGTGGTGCGCGTGCCCACGAGGTTCATGTTGTCTTTGATGGCCAGCGGCACGCCCGCGAGCGGGGGCAGCGGCTTGCCTGCGGCACGGTCGGCATCCACGCGCGCAGCGGCCTCGAGCGCAAGCTCGGGCGCCACCTGCAGGAATGCTTGGACCCCGCCCTCGCGCGCCTCGATGGCGGCAAGGGAGGCCTGGGCCACCTCGGTAGCGGTAAAGTCGCCGGCGGCAACGCCCGCGGCGATCTGGGCGGCGGTAAGGGAATCGAAGCTCTGCGCCATTACTCGCTCTCCCCCTCTCCCAAAATGGACGGCACGCGGAAGTAGCGGTCGCGCGCGCTGCCGGCGTTTTCGAGCGCGACGTCGAGCGGCAGGTCGCGCTCGGGCTCGCGCAGGTCGTCGCCCATCACGTTGGACAGGCTTCCGATGGGATGGAACGTGGGCTCCACGTCGGGCAAGTCATATTGCAAGACGGGCTCGAGCATCTGGACGGCGTCGTTCATGTAGGACGTCATCTGGGCGAGCTCGTCATCGGTCAGTGCGATCTTTGCGTACTCGGCGATGCCGCGCACGTCTTTCTCGCTGAGTGCCATAGGCGCTCCCTTCCGCATAACAGATAAACCGCTCTAGTATACAAGGCAACGCCGCTTGGAGCAGGTGCTTTACCCAAATGCAGCGAAAACGTAACGAGGGCGGCGGATGCGTCCCGGCGGTTATGCAGCAAAATCTGCATCGTCACAATGCAAAACCGTCCTGCCCACAATGAAGACCATCACAACATTCGACGCTTTTCGCCAAAATCGCGATTTTCATCGAATGTTGTGATGGTTTGGAAGTCCCGACCACCACAAAGGTGCCTGTCCCCATTGTGGTGGTTCTGGAGAATGTCTTATGCCGAGGCTTTGGCCTTGCGGCGTTTGCGTACCGCGTGGATCACGATGTCCAGCAGCAACAGCACAATGGCTACGACCACGATGAGCACGGCAAACTCGCGCTTGCCCCAGTGGCGGCCGGCCAGCGACTTTTGCTTGTCGACGTCCTTCTTGTTGTACTTGGTGCGCACGCAATGCACCAGCAGGCGATGGTCGTTCACGCCGTAGGGCGTGCAGGTGACGAGCGTCACCTTGTCGGCGCCGGGCTCGATGGTCAGCGACTCCATCTCCTCGGGCAGCACGACCTCGGAGTCCACCATCTTGTAGGCGAGCGTCTTGTTCATGGTGTGCAGCAGCACCAGGTCGCCGGGCTCCAGCGAGTGGATGTCGTCGAACATGCTCAGGTTGCGCATGCCCGAGTGCGCGGTGAGCACGCAATGCGTCGAGGTGCCGCCCACCGGCAGGCTCGTGCCCTCCAGGTGGCCGACGCCCGCCATAAGCACCTCCTCGCTCGTGCCGTGGTAGATGGGCATACTAACGTCGATGGAGGGGATCTCGACCCAGCTCATCATGGGGTCGCGGTCAAAGATGAGCTGCTGAGCGTAGGGCTCGATCTGGTCGGCGGGAAGCTCGGTGGCCTCGCCCGCCAGCTGCTCGTTATAGGAGCGCGCCTGGAGCAGGATGCGCTCGCGCTCCTCGGCAGATAGCGCGTCCACGGTGCTGGACACGGTGCTGATCTGGTTGAACACGCCCGAGGCCTCGAGCCGGTCCAAGATCCACGGCCAGGTCATAAGGCCCACGCCAATAAGGATGATGACGATGGTGATGAGCCGGTCGGCCCAGCGCGGCAGCCGCTTGCGACGGCGCTTGGGCTTTGGTTGAGGTTTGGGCTGGGGGCTTGAGCCGCCGTTGGCCGCGGCGTTATTGCTCTTCATATGTTTGGCGCCCTGCACCATCGCCGGTCACTCCTCTACAACTCAAGTTGTCTAAACAAATAATAGCCGAATTGCGAGCTCATGCGCCGGACAACGCAGCTAGGCTGCACCGTCCAGTCGAGGATAAGCCCGCATTTGCGTTTTCAAAATGTCCCGAATCGGTTGGGCGATTCGGGATACAATGTCAATAGGAAACGACGCATCCCGCGTAAGTGTTCGAAAGCGCGGGCGACCAGTTTCCGACGTTGTTAAATGCCCGGGCCTCTAACCCCGGGCATTCTTATTTGCGCTTGTTGCGGCGCAAATGCCTTCTACCGTCCGCACCGCGCGTGCGCCTACGGACCTTAAACCGAACCTCATACGAATCAAGAAACGCGATGACGAACGAGCCCACCGCCGCGAGGGCGGCGAGCGCGTTAAGGAATTTCAGCATTTGGGGACCTCCGATCGAGTCGTCGGCCGCCCGCGCACGGGATGCGTCGCAAAGCCATTTTACTGCGAGTGTATGCACCCACAGCTGGTAAACGCAATAATTGCAAACATCTGTTCGCTAACCATACGCTCGATCCCGCAAGCAACGGCGCCCCAGCTGCTATGTCCAAAAATAACGGGGCAGACTCCAGCGCGGAGTCTGCCCCGAAAAGAGAATGGCAAAGCAAGAACGTGGATGGACGAGAAAAGTGTCCGCAAGTCTCATGGCCATCACATCCCACCTGCCAAAGGGATGGGTGAGCGAGCGTTACTCCTGCTCGGACTCCTCAGCCTGCTTACGGCTGCGGATGAGGTGCGCCACGCCGATGCACAGCACCGCGCCACCAGCGATCCAGGTGAAGGTCACGCCGTTGAGACCGGTGAGCGGGAGGCCGGAGCCCTTCTGGTCGACAATGGTGAAGCTGAGCTTACCGACCTCAGCCTTTGCAGAGTCAGCCTGAACAACATCTTGACCTGCCACGATGGCGCTCGTAGCGTCGGGCTTCACTTCCGCACCGGTCTGATTGAGCGTACGCCTGATAGTAAATGTCACACCGTTTGCCGCGGAGTTGTTGTAGCCAGGCGCAGGCTTAACCTCCTTGAGGACATAGGTGCCCTCATCGAGACCGACAACATTAATTTCACCGTTGTCATCCGTGGTAAGCTCTACCACTTCGCCCTCGTTATGTTTTATGCCTTTAGCGTCGATGTACTTGTTTTCGGTAGTATTGCCATTCTTCTCCTGCAGAGTGAATTTAACTCCCGAAAGAGTCGGGTTTTTGCCATCTACAGCGTCACTACCGACCTTGGTGACATTGATGCCGTAGGTGTAGTCATAAGCAAGGTTCTCAACCGTGGTGCCGATGCCATTGCCGTGCGGATTGTTGGAATAAGTCAGCGTAACCTTATTTCCCTGGGCTTTACCAACCAAACCGTCGAATTCATCTTTGATCTTACCGTCTTGAAAGATCTTAGTAGAGTCGAGCTTTGCCTTGTACTCGACAGTCACCTTCGAGTTAGCGTTGACGGTAATGTGGTTATTCTCAACGTCAACGCAATCCTTAAGATTTTTGAAGTTAACGGTAAGCTCGTTGGCATCCGAGAACTCTTTAGTGTAGCCATGCTCGGCATCATTCTTAACGGTCTGGTTGTCAATCATAACCGTGACATCCGGAACATTATTCTCACTGTCATCAACGAACTTGGGCGTCATAGAATCAGGCAGTTTGTCCGTGAAAGCGTAGTTATAGGCGCTATAGGTGTCGATATTACTCGCAACCGTACCGACGAGTTTATAATCGACCCAATCGTCCATAGCTGAGTCAGCGGCCTTATTGGGGTCGCGTTTGGCCCCTGTTTCCCAAGATTGATCCTTGTCATCCATGACAGCCTTGCTGACTGTAGGAATACTGGTCTTCTCTGTAACGATAACGGGGTCGCCACCGACAATAGCGAAAATTGGCGAGGTGCCGGTATTTGCCTTCTTGCTTGCATCAGTTGATGCGCTAATGCTGTCGCTGTCAGTCAAAAAGAGATAGTAGCCCGATTCATCGAAGGAGACCGGGATGTTGGCATCGAACGCAACATTGTTGATAGGGTCCTTTGGCTTGACGGGATTGGTAACCTCGACAAAACCGGCAATCTTATTGAGCAGGGCATCGTTATCCACAGCCCCCGCGTTCTGGATATTCGCAGCCAGCCAGTCAGCTACGTTCTGTGCAGTCACGTCAGTTTTGGGAAGTTGCTTTTCCGATGCGTCGTAGTTAGCGCTGCCCGTGATTGCCGAGATTATTTTCGCCTGAACCCCATCATCCACGGCCCATTTGACATTGGAAACAACCTTTTTGTTGTCCTCGTTTATAACATCCGCATTGAAAATCCGATAGGCCTTGAACTTGGTGGATGCATTGCCATCAACCTGCCTAATCGTAATGCTGTTGTCCGAAGTCGTCGCACCATCAGCAAACGCCATGGTCACCGGGGCCATAACTCCGCCGAAGCTCAGCGCTGCTGTGAGACCTGCCGTCACTGCCAGGCGTGCGATGTTCTTGCTCATGCTCATCTTCTTTTCCTCTGCTTTCTGCTTGAATTCCATTTGATCTAAATCCGTCTGTCTGTGTCTTAGCATCTACTTCGCTACGTCTCGCCCCGCTCTCTGTGGGGCTGCCAGCTACTCTTTATGGCTGCCACCTCCCCGCTTGACCAGGAGCGCGACCACGATGAGCGCGGCTCCGGCGACCGCTGCGGCGGCCGCGGCGTACATTGCCATATCGCCAGTCGAGGGCATAAAGCCTCCGGTGGTAATGCTAGGGGGTGTGCCGGTGGGCGTATTGATGAGCGACGCCTCCAGGCTGCCCGTCGACCCGTCCGCGCTGTCGGCGCGCAGGGGCGACTCGGCCGTGATGGTGAGCTTGGGCTTGGCGGCGGCCACCTGGTCGACGTCCAGGCCCTCGGCCTTGACCGTCACGGAGCGCGTGCCCTCAAAGGCGGTGTAGCCCTTGGGCGCCTTGAGCTCACGGACCTCCAGCTTGCCCGAGTCCACGCCCGAGACGGTCACGCGGCCGTCCTCGCCCGTGGTGACGGTGGCCTTGCCCTCCGCATCCCACATGCCGTCGGCCGCCAGCGTGCGACCACGGTCATCGGCGATGCTCAGGACCGCCCCGGCAAGCGGCTTGTCGCCGTCGCTGCCGCGCTTGGTGAGCGCGAGATCCCAGGTGTAGGCGCACGCATCGTCGCTCGGCGTGCGGGTAAAGCCGGCATCGCCGGACTGGTCGGCAAAGGGAGAGCGCGGGTAGCGCAGGTAGACCTCGTTGGGGTTGCCCTTCGCGATGCCGTGGTTGCATGCGCTGTTGAGCGGCGCATTGTACACGGCGACCACGCGGGCGCCCGCGGTGAAGGCGTCGGCCCCGCCGAGCGCGGCGATGAGGTCGCCGGTGCACACGGTGAAGGTCTTACCGTCGACCGAGACCCTGCAGTGAGCCGTGATATCGGTCCAGCCCTTCGCGGGGTCGGTGCCGGCGCGACCGTCCTTGCCGGCCGAGACGGCGTCAAAGCCGCCGTCCGCGCCTGCCGCCACGTATACATGCATGCTCGCAGCGACCTTGGAGGGGTCGAGCCCCGCGCTCATGGTGTCGACGAACCGCACCGTATAGGTGTCGTAAGCGGTAAGACCCGCCGGGACCGTGGCAGAGAGGCGCCAGTACAGGTCGTCGGCGACCGTGGCGTCGGCGGCCTTGCCCCATGCGGCGGTGCTGTCCTCCAGCACGTGCTTGGCCACCTTGGGCGTCGCGGCCTTGGGCTTGACGGTGACGGCGCTGCCGCCGACCAGGGCCATGATCGGCGCGGTGCCGGCCTCGCCCTGGGCGATGGAGTCGTCGTCGGCGACGATGAGCCAGTAGCCACAGGGCAGCTCTGACGCCGTGCCCGCGTTAAGGGGCACGGCGTCAGAGCTCTGGAGGGAACGAGCGAGCTGTGCGCTCAGCGCGCTCGTAAGGTGGGAATCGGCGTTGAGCCATTCGGCAGCTTCCTGTGCGGTGGTCTGGGAGTTGGGCATGCCGGCGCTGTGCAGCACAGGCAGCGCGGCGTCGCGCACGGCGTCGCTTGCCCAGGCGAGGTCGGTGGCGATCTTGGCGTCGCTGTCGCCGTCGACGACGTTGGCGCTAAAGATCTGGTAGGCGTCGTAGCTGCGCGCCACGGTGCCGCTCACCGTGATGGAACCGGTCGAGGTCGGCACGGCCTGCGCGGATGCGGGGAACACAGCCGCGCAGGTGCCGATCAGGAGGGCAAGCAGCGCAAACAAGATCGGGAAGGAGCAAACTTTCTTATTCACGACGCTTACCTCCCTTCGCATTCGCCTTGCGACGAATGTGCATCCAGGCCGCAGCAGCGCAAAGCACCGCCGCGCCGGCAAGGTACGTCAGAGTGACGCCCGACATACCAGAAAGGGGCAAAGAGGTGGAGTAGGTATTGGTGAAGGTGGGGATGGAGGTGTCGGTGGAGTTGGGGGCGGAGGTGTCGATGAACGTCCGTTCTTTGGCATCGGGGTCTGCTGTCCAATCGTCCTTGGAGTTAACGATTCCCTTCTTGTAGGTCACCCTACAGTTGATCTCTCCTTTTTCGGTGTCATACGTTGGCACAACCGTGAACTTATAGACCGAGTGGTCGTACGTGTAGTGCGAGAACTGCGAACCGTCGGTTTTCTCGCGCACATAGTACGTAAAGGTCTTGAAAGAGCCACCCGTGGAGCCACCCGGGTCGTCGGGATTATTCCTGATATCAGAGAGCGAGTACTTGAGCACAACCTCTTTATTGTTTTTGTCCTTGAACGAAAGCGTCTGCTTCGTATCTTTACCAGAGGTGGTCACGGCAGTACCGATGATGTCTTGAAATTTGCTGTCTTTCGCAAGTTGAAGCGTAAACTCCTTCATCTCGCCGCCCTCAACGACCTTAGTCGCATTAGGAGTCCAGGAACGACTGGGGCACTTGTTGGTGAAGGTTGCACCACTGGTAAGCGCAAAGTTGACAGCGTTTTCGCCTTCAGTCGCTGCGATGGCCGCTGATTCTGTTTCTGACGTTCTTGCGCCGGCGCCGTCATTTTTTACCTTTGTTACTGAAACGTTCGTGACTTTGTAATACGTGTATGTAATGTCAAGCACCTTGTGCGACTTGTCCTCATCCTTCACAACCTTAGGATGAATTTTGTAGATGGTTTTGTCGTAAGCCACGTCCTTGTCCGTGCCAGGAACCTCTACCAAGTAGTAAACAAGATCGTCATCGCCATAAACTTCACCCAGATCAAAGGTGAATTTTCCATTCCCATCGTTTTTCACCGTATTGACCACCGAGCAGCCATTGAGCTGAAGAGCGCCCTTGGAGTCAAAGCTCGGAACTGTGTATAAAGGCTTGCCATTCTTGTCAACAATCGGCTTGCCATTCTCGTCAACAATCGGATTCTGCTTGAGCAGCTCGAACTCAAACTCATCTTTCTCGAGCTTGCGGCCCGTCAGTGCTTTAATGCCGTTGAGCTTCATCTTGGGATACACACTCACCCCCATGGTGGAGCCGGCGACAACGTTTCCGTTGGTCATGATGCCGCCACCGTGAACGTTGGAGCTGTTGCCCGTGATGAAGAGCCTGGCTTTATCACGGGCAAGCCCTTGATCACCCTCGGAAGGATCTGCATCGAGGCCAATCATGTACTTAGCCTGGGCGCCATCGTACTTGCCGATGGTCGTAAGCTGGCCGTCGATCATGCCCTTCCAGTTGGCAGCGCCGCCACCAAGCATCTGACCCGTTACGGCTGCGATATAACTATTGTTACTATCATCGCGAATAAGAAAAAGATCCCGGTGACCGGCATTTTTAAACCCTTCAGTTATTTCGCCTTTGTCGTCATTGTCATTGCTTTTATCCGCGTCGTCATTCTTGCCGTGGGTGCCACCCGATCGATGAAACCCGTTATTGTCATTATTGTCAAAAATCGCAATACCATCGGTGTCGGTAATCGCCGTCTTGCCGGTCGGGCAGGCGGCAAAGCCGCCGCCAAAGCCCTGGGCATCATTTTTGGTAATCAGAGCGTTAGAAATCTTGAGTCTTGCCGACGTAACGCCATCCTTGTCACTGCCACCCTGGACGAAAACTCCGCCGCCGCCCCAGTCGTTGAATGTATTGGTTGTGTTGTTGGTGATATAAGCGTGTGAACCTTTCGGCACTTTAAACTCGCCAACGGTAGGCGCAGCAATACGGATACCGCCGCCCTCCGAGTTTTCTGCTACGTTGCTAGCTATGGTTCCACCAGAGAACGTAAACTTCTCAAGAGCTTGATTCCAAGCGCCAGCATAAATACCGCCGCCAGCCTCGATAGAGCAGTTGCCCGTGATGTAGCCGCCTTCAATTGTGAGACTGCCGCCATTGTAAGCAGCAATGCCGCCACCACCGTGACAACCGTTGCCGTTATGGTCGTCGTAAACGCCTCTCTCCATGTAGTTGAACTGGCAATTGTTATTGGTGATGTAACCACTCTTAACGTTTACGGTTGATCCAAGCGCACAGATGCCCGCGCCATAACCTGGCCGATCCTCGAACGTACCGTTACCGGAAATCGTGCCGCCAGTCGTACCGCCAGTCGTACCGACAGTCATGTTGATTGTAGAGCCGTTAGCGTACACACCGCCGCCATTGAGAGCGTAGTTGCCTGCGATCACGCCACCGGTCAGATTAAGGGTCGTACTTTTATCTTTGAGTTCGATGCCTGCGCCTTGGCCCGTAGAGGTTGCACCGCAAACGTAGCCACCGCTCATATTGACGGTAGAGCCGTTCTCGGCATAGATCAGGTTACCGACCTTCGCGTTCTGAGTCGTGGTCAGCACGCCGCCCTGAAGGTTAAACGTACCGCCCGTATAGACGTTGATGAGCCTCATCGCGGAGTCTTTGGTTCCCACGATGGCACCATTGATGATAACCTCGTGCTTGTCGATGGTCTCGTTTGTACGAGTGCTGTCCGTAGTATCCACACTGGATTTAGTCACGTAATAGGTAAGCTTAGTCGGAACGTCATCTACATAGGACATTTCTGCCGTCTTGCCATAATTATCAGCTACCAGTTTCTGGTCTTGACCCCGTAGCGGCTGAGTGTCAGCGATCTTATCCTCACCCGGATTAAAATCCGTGATTGTAAACTTAGCACCATTGCTCACACTGAAAAGCGGCTTATTACCATCGCCCGAGTGCTTTATCTTGCAGCCATTAAGATCAAGGGTGATATTGCTACCGCGCTCGTCGAGAAAAATCTCGTCGTTGTAATCGATGTTACTCATCAGCTCGAAGCTGGCCTTTTTACCCGCTCCAACACCCTGAAGCTTATCGCGGAGATCGTTTGCGCTAGTTATTTTCTCGGCATCCGCTCCAGCCCGCTCGTTTTCCGCAACCGCAGCAACGGTTTCACCATCCGAAGTCGTTGTACCCTCGTTCTGCTGCTCTTCCTCGGGCTGCTCCTCAGGCTGGCTATCGTCGCCAGCTTCGTCGCCCTCGGTCTCGTCACTATTCTGGTTTTCGGTATCCCCGTTGTTGGTGTTGTCTACATCAGTAGACTCACTTGAGGAACCCCCCCATCACAGTTTCCTCGGTAGAAACCGTCTGGGCATCGTTGGCAATGGCCTGCGAGATCGGGGGCATGACGAGCGACAGTACCAAGCTCAAAACGGAGGCTCCGCACAAAACGCCTGCCAGTACACGGCGCGTCGCTTTTTTACGCTGCTTAGATTTATCTGAATTCGCTTTCATCGATGTCTCCTCCCCAAGAGACCGCGATCTTGCTCTTTCACCATCAAACGTATCTGCGCAATCTGTAATTGCGCTCGCGTAGTAATCCGTATTGTAGCGATTATTTGAACATCTGAGCAAGAAAACCGATGGTTTTGTAGCGAATTCTCAATTCTCTTGACATTTGCTCAGATTTGTCTTCGTTTATTCGCTATCTATTTTTGGTTTCTGCTGGTAATTTAGTTGACTATCATTTTTTAATGGCATTAGATTTATTTGCACAACATTTTGCTCAAGAGCAAACATCCCGCTCACGGTCGAAAATCGACCGTGAGCGGTAGGTCATTAGCCAGCAGGAATACCTTACCAAACTGATGAGAATATCTTTAACCCATCGGTGGTTAGAAGTGTGATGTTCAGACAATCATATTTGATTTTGTGCGCAGATTTTAGGCATCAATTCGCCCAAATCGCCTGAGGCCGCCACAAAGGCACCTGTCCCCTTTGTGGTGATTCTGCCCTAGCGCTACAGCAGATGTTCCTCGATAAAGATCGCGATGCCGTCTTCGTCGTTGCTCGCGGTTACAAAGTCGGCGGCGGCACGGGTAGCGTCGCTGCCGTTTGCCATAGCCACGCCCACGCCGGCGTCGGCCACCATGCAGGTGTCGTTATCGGCATCGCCAAACACGCAGATGTTCTGGAGCTCCATGTCGTTGAGCTCCGCCACGCGCACAAGGCCGCGCGTCTTGGACACGCGCGGATCCATGAACTCGTAGAGCCGCTGCGTGGTCTGCAGGGCCGCCGCCTTAACGGTGTCGTCGGCAAACGTTGACGCCCGCTCAATCACCCGCGGCATCACCTCGGGCGCCATGGCAAACATCACCTTGGGCTGCGGCTCGCGCAAAAACTCGGCAAAATCGACCACCTGGTAGGGCACGCCGTCGACGCGCGACAGGTGCTCGACGCACGCGTTGCTCTCGGGCACGTAGAACACGCCGTCTCGGGGGCAGACGGGTGTTGCCGGAAGGTCCGCCATGTGCTCGCAGATGCGCGCGACGGTCTCGCCCGGTAGCGGGTAGCTCAGCTCGTTGATGTCGTGCGCGCGGTCGATGACTTCGGCGCCGCCGCAGCCCACCAGCACGTCTACCAGGCCTTCGATGCCCCAGAGCTCATACATGGCCTCGGTCGCGTGGGCGTCGCGCCCGGTGCACAGGCCAAAGAGCACGCCGCGCTCGCGCAGGGCGCGGATCGCCGCCACGGTGCGCGGGGACACCGTGTGCTGACTCGTGAGCAGCGTGCCGTCGATATCGCAGAACACGGCTTTGATGCGGCTGAAGGTGGTGTCCATGGGGGCCTTTCTGGGTAGCGCGGCGGTGTGGGGTGTATTCGCAAACGGCGTACATGGTATACCAAGGCACAGGCGCGGCCCGTCAAAGCAAAAACCGCCACAAAGGTGCCTGGCCCCTTTGTGGCGGCTGGACCCGCAGGGTGACCTGGCCCGGGGCGCAAACCATCACAACATTCGACGCTTTTCCGCAAAATCGCGATTTTCATCGAATGTTGTGATGGTTTTTTACTGCTTTGCGGCACGATCCAAGTGCCAGCGACCAAACAGCAGCAACGCCGCGGGAACCGCCGTCACGACCATGCCCGCCCCGATGAGCGTCTGCTGCACACCAAACGTCGCCGCCAGCCACGGGGCAATCGCCAGCGGGGCCACGCCGGCGAACATGTTGCCAAAGCCCATGACCGAGTTGACGCGACCGAGCTGCTCGAGCGGAGCCGTCGTTTGCACGATCGTGTTGTGGAGCGGGTTGACGACGCCCCAGGCCACGCCAAGGACAATCTGGCCGACAAGGGCTACGCCCACGTACGGCGTCCCCACATAGAGCAGACTTCCCAAGCCCACGGACATAAGTGCCGCGAGCAGCGTTTTAAGGTTAACCAAGTGCGGCGGCAAACGGAGTGCAACGATGGCGCCCAGCACCGCGCCCACGCCCGAGGCCGACGAGAGCCAGCCCATCCATTCGACACCGACGTGCAGAACATCGCGGTAGAAGAACGACTCCAGCGGATCGAAGGCACCGTAGCCAAAGTTCGAGAGGAAGATAATGCAGAAAAGTAGCGCGAGGACGCTGTTGGTGAAGACTGTCTTGATGCTGGCTGCGAAGGTGGCACGGGCGGACGCGCTAGGGCTGGTGCTTTGTCCCGCACGCTCCCCTTCCTCTGCCGAATCGGTATCTGTATGCCCGGCGACATGGCTAGCCTGCGGCCTAAAGCCCCAACCAGCGATGAGCGCCAACACGGTAAAGATCATCATGAGCACGAACACCGCGCGTGACGATGTAGCCGCCGCGACAAAGCCGCCCAGCGTGGGGCCAACGATGATACTCACGTTAGAGAACATGGCGATGGCGGAGTTGATGTCTTTGAGCTCGACAGGATCGTCGGTGAGGTAGGCTGGATAGGATGTGGCGATGGGCTGGGCGAACCCCATCACAAAGCCCAGAAACACCGCGCCGAGCAGGACGATGCCGGTCGCGCTACCAAAAACGAGGATCGCCGCGCCGGTTGCCAGCGTGCCCACGATGCTCAGCAAGAAATGACGGCGCGGGCCCCAGGCGTCGAGCGCCGCGCCACCCGCAAAGGATCCCAAGATCACGAATACGTTCATAAAAAGGACGGCCAGCGATGTCGCCACGACCGAGGCATCGTCTGCATAGGTGAGCGTTCCGATGACGCCGATGAAGTAGCTGGTCTGAAAACCGGTGTAGATGAGAAAGCGCATCGCCACCAGGCGCTTGGCCTGCGCGGACAGCGATAATTGAGGCTTTGAAAAAAGAGAGGCGAGCATGGAGACTCCTTGTTTCATACGAATGCGGACGGCGGGCATTCGCCACCGTCTGTCAAATCAATCTATCCGCATGAAACATTAAGGACGCATCAAGCCCCTTTTCTTCGTTTTTCGCCCGTCATGAACTACTTGGTAGATTGTAAGGCATGTCCCACACATCTACCAAAGCAAAAAACCACCACAAAGGTGCCTGGCCCCTTTGTGGTGGAAGTGACGTTTGCCCAGATAAAACCTGCCAAAATAAACCTGTCCCTTTTTGGCAGGTTTTAGGCCAGATGATCTTGGATGAGGTCGCAGATGGCTCGGGCGTCGTTGATGTTGATGGCTCGGGTCGCAAAGCCGGCATCGAACGCCTGACGCGCCAGGGCTTCGTTGCAGGCAAGGGCCAGCGTGTGACCGTCGACCAGGTCGAGCGAGCTCTTGCCGCGCAGACGGTCGACACCGGAGCGCGCGACCACGATGTTGTCGAAGCCCTCGGTTTTGTAGCCCTCGATGATCACCACGTCGACATCGCTGTAGCGCGACAGCAGCTCGCGCGCGGGCATCTCGTCCTCCTCGCGCGTGTCGGCGTACTCCGCCCAGCGCGTGGCGCAGATGAGGCCCACGTGCTTGGAGCCAGCCTGGTGATGGCGCCACGTATCCTTAGCGGGCACGTCGATATCAAAGCCGTGGTGCCCGTGATGCTTGAGTGAACCCACGCGCAGGCCGCGGCGGGTGAGCTCGGCGATAACCTTCTCGACGAGCGTGGTCTTGCCCGAGTTCTGGTAGCCGATAAACGCGATCGCGGGGACGGCCGGAGCGGGAGCTGCGGGCGCGACGGCGACGGGTGCGCTCGCGAGCGCGGCACCGTCAGTGGCCACGGCCTCAACGGCAGCGGCCTGACGCTCTGCGCGATCCCACACGCCCGAGCGGCCGCCCTCCTTGTGCAGCAGGCGCACGTCGACGATCTCCATGCCGCGATCGACCGCCTTGCACATGTCATAGATGGTCAGACACGCGGCACTCGCGCCGGTCAAGGCCTCCATCTCGATACCCGTCTTGCCCGTCACGCCCGCCGTGACCAGCACGTGAAAGCCAACCTGTCTGTCCGCGCGTGCCGGCGCCCAGCCCTCGGGCACGTCCTCGGCCGGCGTCCCCGCCGGGGCGATGGGCGCAATGTCGCACTTGCTCTTGGTAATGAGCAACGGATGGCACATGGGGATGATGTCGCTCGTGCGTTTGATGGCCATGATACCCGCCACGCGCGCACAGGCGAGCACGTCGCCCTTTTTGGCGCGGTCCTGCAGCACCATGGCCTGCGTCTCGGGGTGCATGAGGATGGTGCCCTCGGCGATGGCAACGCGATGGGTCTCGGCCTTGTCGGACACGTCGACCATGCGCACCTCGCCCTTGGCATCCACGTGCGTCAGTTCGTCGCGGCGGGCATCACGGGTGGGCTCGGCAACAGCGCTGGCAGACGGCTGCGCGGACGCGTCGGCGTTGCCAGCATTCGCCGCAGCTGTGACTTTGTGGGCAGACATCGCGGCCCTGCGAGCGGCCTTGGTGGCATCGGCGTACCTGCTCTTGGCCATATGATCATCCTCCGATTTGGGACATAAATCGTTGCGTGCCCTCAATTATCGCGTGTTCCTGCGGTTTGTGGGCCACGGCATCGCGCCAAATCGAAAGTACCTGCATATCATCACCACGGCGCAAGGCGTCGCGCACCGAATACTCGGCATCGCTGAACAGGCACGGACGCACGTTGCCATCAGCCGTCAGGCGCAGACGGTTGCAGTTCGCGCAAAAATGATTGGACATGGCGCTGATGAAGCCAACCGTTCCCGCCGCGCCCGGAAAGTGCCAATAGCGCGCAGGGCCCGCGCCGGCAGGAGCGTCGTTGATGTCGAGCGGCTCTAGCTCGCCCAGTCCCGCCGCGGCGGCCCCGGCATTGATGCGCGCCCGCAGCTCGTCGCTCGGCACGGTATCGCTCGCGTCCCACAACTCGGGATTGAGCGCGGGCGCGTGAGGGTCCACGGCACAATGCGAGCTCGTGCGCTCGTCGCCGATGGGCATGTATTCGATAAAGCGCAGGTGGATGGGGTGGTCGGCGGTCAGCCGCGCGAGAGCCGCCACATCCTGGTTGAGCCGACGCACCACAACGCAGTTGACCTTAACAGGCTCAAAGCCCCAAGCCAGCGCTGCATCGATGCCGGCCATGGTCTGCTCGAGCCGACCCAGGCGCGTGATCTTTCCAAACAGCGTAGGGTCGAGCGTGTCGAGCGAGATGTTAACGCGGTTAAGCCCGGCATCTTTGAGCTGCGGCGCCAGCTTGGGCAGCAGGGCGCCGTTGGTGGTGAGCGAGATGTCCTCGATCTGCGGAATCGCGCGGATGTCGCGAATGAGCGGGATGATACGGCGGCTGACCAGCGGCTCGCCGCCCGTCAGGCGTACGCGGCGAATGCCCTCTCCCGCCACCAGGCGCACAAAGCGGGCGATTTCCTCGGCGCTGAGCAGCTCGTCGTGTTCGCGGGGCGCCACGCCATCGGCCGGCATGCAATAGATGCATCGGAAATTGCACTTGTCGGTAACGGCAATGCGCAGGTAGTTGATATCGCGGCCAAAGCCGTCATGTTGCACGTGCCCGTCCACGCAGCCCTCCCCTCACGCGGCGTTTTATTCTTCGGAAAACATAATACCCCACGAGAGAATCATGCCGACACCCGTACGACAGGACAGGTCGCTTCGAGCAAAACGGACTTCCCAAGCCCATCCTCAACACAGACCATCACAACATTCGATGCTTTTCCCGTTTTTGACGAAAAACGTCGAATGTTGTGATGGCTTGCCTGCCCACGGCACCCCGTAGAAAGGCCAGAACGCCCCTAAAGGCCGCCGTCCCAGTGCCGAATCACGAATTCTCGCAGGTCGTTTTGACGTTTCTGGAACGCTTCGCTTCGGTCGCACTTGAGACCCATAGCGAGTGCGATGGCGTTCATCGCCCGGTGCAATTGCAGCTGATGGGCAAACTGGGTCCCGGTGAGGACGATCGTCCTAAAGCCCAGCGCGCTCAGCACGGTCATACGCTCCGCATCCGACGCGCTGCGCTGTTTATCAAGATGGTCCGAGCCGTTGTACTCAATCCCCGTACCGCTCGCAGGCGCATATACGTCGATCTCGAAATACCCGGCCTTTGCGAGATACTTGAACTCGTTGGGAACATCGACCCGATGGTTGAGCTCGATCTTGGCGTATCCCAGCCCTCCCTGGGAACGTTTTGCTACGACCATGATTGCGGTGGCCGTCTCCATGGGCGACCGCGCGCCATCGTGCACGCGCTTGAGCACGGCGGCTGCGCGTATGGCCCCCTGACGAGATCGGTTCTCATTGCAATAAGCAATCAAATCGGCGACGGTATACCTCTGCCCCATCTCGATATAATCGCCTGTCGACAGATGATTCAAATGGTATCGGGCGCAGATTTCGTAGCCATATTCCAACTGCTCGGGCTCACTCATCCACGAACCCGCTTGGACAAAGCACATGGCCTCATCAACCACCAGAAGGCCCTCTGCCACCTCGATAAGATGGCCTGGAGGTACCGGCGCCCCAAACACGTGGCACCTAAATCCAGCCGGCGTCGAGCGCTCAAAATCGAAGTTGACGAGCGTGTCGATATGATCGAGCTCTTCTCGTGGAATACCAAGCGAAACCAGATAGTCGGTAACGATCCCAACTGCCGTTGAAGCCCTCAGCCCCTTGGCATCGAGTCCCAATTTGGGCAGGCTCGCGGTCGGCTCCGCCTCGTTAGCAAGCGAGTCCTCATCGTATAGGCTGCTTGCTCGCGAGAGCGGCTCGGACGGGCGCGCCACGTTGTGGTACAGCCAGGCAGTCTTATGGGACAGGACGATCGGCAGGTCCATGAGCCCTCCAATGGAGTCGGATAACCAACCTTATTCCCCTTGCCCACGGGTTCGCACACCTTCGTGCGCAAGAAAGCGATTCCACCCGGTCGAGTGGCAGAAAAACCATCACAACATTCGATGCTTTTCCCGTTTTTGGCAAAAAACGTTGAATGTCGTGATGGCTTGAGACGAGGTGAGGG
Source organism: uncultured Collinsella sp. (assembly GCA_958421655.1). GTDB lineage: Bacteria > Actinomycetota > Coriobacteriia > Coriobacteriales > Coriobacteriaceae > Collinsella. The sequence continues at coordinate 19,575 of CATZMG010000010.1, read as the reverse complement.
GCGCAGAGGGCCAAAGTATCGTGCTCGAACGGGTTAATCCAACTCTTTTAAGCCATGCGCCAGCTGCCAGTACTCGCCGTGTTGGGCGAGCAGCTCTTCGTGCGTGCCGAGCTCGATGATGCGGCCGTGTTCGAGAACCATGATGGCGTCGGCGTCGCGAACGGTGGACAGGCGGTGCGCGATCATAAACGTGGTGCGTCCGCGCATGATGCGGTCCATACCGCGCTCGATGAGCTTTTCGGTACGCGTGTCGATACTCGAAGTGGCCTCGTCCAAGATGAGCACCAGCGGATCGGCCACGGCCACGCGCGCGATGGCGAGCAGCTGGCGCTGACCCTGCGACAGGTTGGCGCCGTCGGCCGTGACCGGCGTGTCGTACCCTCTAGGCAGGCGGCGGATAAACGAATCCGCGCAGGCGGCCTCGGCAGCGGCGCGCACCTCCTCGTCGGTCGCATCGAGCTTGCCAAAGCGGATGTTCTGCGCAATGGTGCCGCTAAACAGGTGCGTGTCCTGCAGCACAATGCCGAGCGACCCGCGCAGGCTGGCCTTGGCAATGTGCTTGACGTCGATGCCGTCGTACGTGATCTCGCCGTCATCGACCTCGTAGAAGCGGTTGATGAGGTTGGTGATGGTCGTCTTTCCGGCGCCCGTCGAGCCCACAAACGCGATCTTTTGCCCCGGCTTGGCAAACAGGTTGAGATCCGTGAGCACACGGGTGCCCGGCACGTAGGAAAAGTCCACGGCATGGAAGCGCACGTCGCCGGCGAGCGGGACCAAGCCGCACGTGAGCTCGGTGCCGTCGGCAGCCACCGCACGGCCCGACTCATCAACGGCAGCCACATCATGCAGGTGCCCGTACGCGCCCACGCCCTGGCCCTCGGGAATCTTCCATGCCCACGCGGCGTCGCCCGTCTGCACCAGCTCCACGCAGCCCTCGTCCACCTCGGGCTCAAGATCCATGGCGGCAAACAGGCGCTCGGCACCGGCCAGCGCGTTGAGCAAAAAGTTGCCCAGCTGCGTGAACTGGTTGATGGGCATGGCGGCCTGACGCACAAAGACCAGGTAGCTTGCGAGCGCACCTACATCGGCCAGACCGTTGATGCAGAGCATGCCGCCTGCCACCGCAACGATGGCATAATTGACATAGCCAATCACGACGGTCATGGGCACCATGGAGTTGGCATAGCTCACGGCGGCGGTGCCGGTGCGGCGCAGTTCTTGGTTGCGCACGTCAAAACCAGCCACGTTGGCCTGTTCGTGATTAAAGACCTTGATGACCTTTTGGCCCGAGACCATCTCTTCGATATATCCGTCCAGGTCGCCAAGCGATGCCTGCTGGGCGGCAAAGAAACGCTTAGAACGCGCGCCCGAGTAGCGCGCATACAGCACAATGGCCGCATCGCACACGAGCGTGATAATCGTGAGCTGCCAGTTAAGGATGATGAGCATAGCCGTAGTGCCCACAACCTGAATGGCGGCCTGAATCACGTTGGCAAAACTGTTGTTGAGCGCCTCGGAGACGGTGTCGACGTCGTTGGTAAAGAAGCTCATGATGTCACCCGAGCGCGTGCTGTCGAAGTAGCTCAGCGGCAGCATCTGGATGTGCGCGAACAGGTCGCGGCGGATATCGGAAACCACGCGTTGGGCCGCGCGCACCATAATCTGTGAGTAGCCCAGAGCCGAGAGCACGCCCGCGGCGTAGATGGCAGCGGTAAAGATAACCTGCCTGGTGAGCAATTCCTCGCCGCCCGTTGCCAAACCGTTAACGATGGGGCGCACCATGTAGGTACCGGCAAGGCTTGCGATGGCGGCCACAGAGGCAAGCACACCAACTGCGAGCAGCGAGAACTTGGCGTGACCCATGTAGGAGAGCAGGCGGCGGAGCGTCTGCGTCAGATTGGCGGGACGGGCCTGAGCGGATGTCTTAGGCATGGCGCTCACCCCCTTCCAAGGGCGATCCGCTGGGAACGCAGGAAAACGGATCATTCGCGCAGCCATCGTCGCAGCCGTCGCCGGTGTCCGCGTTCCCCGCGAACTCCATCTGCGAGGCGTAAATCTCCTGGTAGATGCTATCGCCCGCCAGCAGTTCCTCGTGCGTGCCCACGCCGTGGACACGACCGTCGTCCAACACAATAATGCGGTCGGCATCCATGACGCTCGCAATGCGCTGTGCGATGACAATCACCATCGTATTGGGAATCTGAGCAATATGCTCACGAATCTTGGCGTCGGTCGCCATATCGACCGCGCTGGTCGAATCGTCAAAGATGAGCACACGCGGATGTTTGAGCAACGTACGCGCGATGCACAGACGCTGTTTTTGTCCGCCCGAGACGCCGGCACCGCCCTGGCCCAACTCGCCGTCCAGTCCGCCGATGCGATCCAGGAACTCGTCCACGCATGCCGCCCGGCAGGCACGCAGCAGCTCCTCGTCGGTGGCATCGGGCGCGCCCCACTGCAGGTTCTCGCGCACGGTACCCGTAAACAGCACGTTCTTTTGCAGCACGATACCCACGGCGTCGCGCAGGGCAACCAGGTCGTAATTGCGCACATCGCGCCCGCCCACGAGCACGGCGCCTTCGGTGGCGTCGTACAGGCGCGCGATCAGCTGCACAAGCGAACTCTTGCCCGAGCCCGTGCCGCCGAGCACGCCCACCGTGGAGCCCGCCTCAATGCAAAGGTCAATATGCTCGAGCACATCCTCGGCAGCATCCGCGCGGTACTTAAACGACACGTCGCGAAACTCGATGCCTCCGTCGGCCACCTCGTGCACGGCAGCGGCAGCGTCGGGCGCTTGAATAAGCGAACGCTCGTCGAGCACCCGCGAGATGCGCTCCACGCTGGCAAGTGCGCGGGTGAGCAGCAAAAACACGTTGGAAATCATCATGAGCGAGTTCATGATCAGCAGCACATAGCTCATAAAGCCCGTGAGCGAGCCCACGCCGAGCTCGCCGGCAAGAATCATGCGACCGCCGATCCAAAGAATGGAAAGCGCCGCCACGTACATCGACAGCTGAAACACCGGCAGGTTGAGTACAGCGTTGCCAAAGGTATTCGTCGCGGTGCGCGCAAGCTCGGTATTGACGGCATCGAACTTGGCCTCCTCGTGCTCGGCACGCACGTACGCCTTGACGGCGCGCACGGCGGTGAGGTCCTCCTGCACCACACCGTTGAGATGGTCCATCGAGGTCTGCAGCTGGCGGTAAAGCGGACTGACGCGATAGGTGATAACGCCCAGTACGATCGCCAACACCGGCAGGATGATCGCGAATACCGTAGCAAGCGGACGCGACAGCACCAGCGCATAGACCAAGCCGACGATGAGCGTCACGGGGCCGCGCACCATGGGGCGAAAGCCGTTGCCGATGGCGTTTTGGATGACGGTGATATCGGTGGTCATGCGCGTGACGAGCGAGCTGGCATCGTAGTTGTCCAGATTGCCAAAGGCGAGCGCCTGAATCTTGCGATACTCCGCCTCGCGCAGGTTAGCGCCCAGCCCCGAGGCAACGCGGGCAGACGTGCGCGCATAGCCCAAGCCAAGTACCAGCGAAAATGCAGCGCATATCAACATATACGTGCCCTGCAACAGCATATAGTTGATGTCGCCCGCGGGCACGCCCACGTCGATGATATTTGCCATGATGACCGGGATAAACAGCTCGAGCGCCGTCTCGGCCGTCACAAAGAGCACGCCGAGCATGGCATCGCGGCGGTATGCCCCCAGATAGGAAAACAAAATCTTGAGATTGCGCACGCAGGTTCATCCCCCATCAAACGTTGTTCGCAAACCCACGTATTATGGCGCGCCGTGCGGCGGTGTCAAGTGTTCCGAAATCGATTTCTGCAAGGCTAGTGCAGGCACCAAGCTCGCAGGACGCGCCCCTGTATTCAATTGGAAATGAACGCGAGCGTGACTTTTTTCTCCCGGCCGCCAACACAAACCTTGACTCTACAATCGTTGTAGGGTTTTCACTACACTGGTACGTAAACAGACCAAGCCAGAAAGCCCCGCCCATGGAACACGACCTCACACGCGGCAATGTCCTTAAGACCATCGCGGTCTTTGCCCTGCCCTATATGCTCTCGTACTTTTTGCAGATGCTCTACGGCATGGCCGACCTGTACATGATGGGGCAGTTTAGCGGCGCCGCCGGCATCACCGCCGTGGGCAACGGCGCGCAGACGCTCTATATCATTACCGTGACGCTCGTGGGCCTGGCCATGGGAACGACGGTTATCGTCGGCCACGCCGTGGGTTCGCGTCGGTTTGACCGCGCCGAGACCGCCATCGGCAACACCATCACGCTCTTTATGGGTGTCTCGGTGGTGCTGGCCGCTGTCCTGCTCGCATTGTGTCCGCAGATCGTGGCGCTCATTGGCACGCCGGCCGAAGCGGTCGAAGGAACCGCCGCCTACCTGCGTATCTGCTTTATGGGCATTCCCTTTATCGCCGCGTACAACATCCTCTCGGCCATCTTTCGCGGCCTGGGCGATTCGCGCTCGCCCATGTACGTGATTGGCGTGGCATGCATCATCAACATCGCGCTCGACTTTCTGTTTATCGGGCACATGGGGCTCGGCCCCGTGGGTGCGGCGCTCGGCACGGTAACCGCCCAGACGGCCAGCGTTGCCCTCGCGCTCGTGTGGCTCAAGAGCCGTCGCACGAACATCCATGTTAAGCGCAGCGACCTGCGCCCCCAGCCCGAGGTGCTCGGCAGCATTCTTAAGATCGGCGTGCCTGTGGCCGTGCAGGACGGCTGCATCCAGGTGGCGTTTATGTTTATCACCGTCATCGCCAACCACCGAGGGCTCGTCGACGCCGCCGCCGTGGGCCTGATCGAGAAGATGATCAGCTTCTTGTTCATTGTGCCGAGTTCCATGGGCGCCACCGTCAGCGCACTCACGGCGCAAAACGCCGGCGCGGGAAAGGGCGACCGCGCGCGTCAGGTGCTCAAGGACGCCATGACGATCTCGGTGGTGTACGGCTGCCTGATCACGGTGCTGATGTGGCTGGTGGCGCCGGCGTTTATCGGCTTTTTTGCTAAGGACCCCGCGGTAGTCGCCGCCGGCACCGGCTATATGCACAGCTACATTTTCGACGCGATTTTTGCCGGCATCCACATTTGCTTTAGTGGCTTTTTCGCTGCATATGGCAAGAGCTACATCGGCTTTGCGCACAACGTGCTGGCGGTGGCGCTCATTCGCGTGCCCGGCGCCTGGCTGCTGTCGAACGCCTATTCCGATACGTTGTTTCCCATGGGCATCGCCTCGCCGTGCGGATCGATTTTGTCGGCAGTCATCTGTGTTGTCGCGTTTACCGTGCTCAACCGGCGTGGGGCTTTTGACAAGTTGGTAGCGTAGCGGGGCAACGCGAGCCTGGCGCCCCTCCCCTGCTTTTTACCGAAAGGAGCGGCCCCATGACCGACTCGCCAACTGAACATACCGAGGGTCTGCTCCGCATTGGCGAGGTGGCGCGCCTGTTTAACCTGAGCGTGGGCACGCTGCGTCATTACGAGCAGATGGGCTTGCTGGACCCGGCGCACATCGATCCGACGAGTGGGTACCGCTACTACGGATCGCGGCAGCTCTCCACCCTCAACACCATCAGCCACCTGCGTGTTCTCGACTTGCCGCTCGCGCAAATCCGTGAGTTTGTGACCACGCGCGATGTGGACCTTATGCAGCGGCAGCTGGCTCAGCAGCAGGAACTCATAGAGCGCAAGCGCCGCGAGCTGGAGCGTGTATCGCGCAAGATCGATAACCGGCTTGCCCTGCTGCACGACGCCTTGAACACCGAGCTCGATACCATTTGCATAATCGATGCGCCCGAGCTTCGCTGCGCCGTGTTGCGCGAACGCGTCAACCCTACCGACGCCTATGCACTGGAGTGGCAAATTCGTCAACTGCAGAAGGGCCAGCACGAGACCTTTGTCTTTCTGGGCAACTTGGGCGTCGGGATTGGCGCCGAACGCCTCGCCGCCGGCGACTTTGACGGCTACGACGAGGTCTTTCTGCTGCTCGATGACACCGATAAGTACGTGGGCGACGTCGAGGTGCGACCCGCCGCGCGCTGCCTGACCATAAGCTTTCGCGGCACGCACGGGCAAGCAGTCCCACGCTACGAGCAGCTGCTCGGCTATATGCGCGAACATAACCTGACACCCGCCGGTCCATCGCGCGAGATCGCGCTGATTGACGACATCATCAGCGACGACCCGGGGGCGTATGTGACGAGGATCGCGATACCGGTCCGCTAATCACTACCATTTATCGAGCAATTCCATCCATTTACCTTAATCCGAATTAGATTGTATTATGTAGCAAATAAAATGACAGCATATTGCCCCCCATAGGCAGGAGACATTATGCCCAGAGTTCAATCACGTCGCTCGTTTCTTCTCGGCCTAGCCTCGATCATCGGCTTATCCGCGTCACGCCCAACAAGAGTATTCGCTGCCGACTCAAACTCATCCGTCGCCTTTACATCAGACCTAGCACAAGACTACGCGCTTTCCCTGTTACCCATCGTCGACGGATCCGCGAACTTAGAGATCGAGCAAATCGTTCCCGTATGCCAACAAATCGGCCTTATCTGTGGCTATGAAATCAGTGTCACAAGGGAAGGAAGCCCTTACGGTTATTTAATACTTGACGCATCATATCCTGGGCTTCTGAAGGAGATAACCCTCGGCGATACCATTCTTCCGATTTCAGCTTCTCTATCAAACGCCATTTCAACTTATTCCGGCCAACAGGCCACAAACCCAACCGTACTAATTTCGTACAACGATATTGAATATGGAACTTTGGTGCCAGGAACTAGAGACTGTGTAACCAACTATAACAATATACGGTCTGTCCCGATTGTCACCGAAAAGGGTATAACACCTCAAAGCAATAACCCAACTTCATGGGATGCAGTCATTATCAATGAAGATGACTTGATGTTGCATTTCCAAATAGACGATTTAAACGGAATACCGTTCCGAGGAGTCTCGGAATCATTAGTTGAAGCCCGCACTAATAAGTATGCATGCGTCGTTTCTGCCTTGTACGCTGTATCAATGCATTACGGTCTCACCAGTTCAAACGCTAATCAATTTAATCCCGATTATTATAAAGAAATATGGAACGTCACTGGCACAACAACGTATAAGACCAATGATCAGGGCGTCGAGTACGGAAGCACAATCATCCCAGATGGAATTGTTCCGTTTAAAAGTCTTGCCGCTCAAAAGGGTAGAGCACTTAATACTCAATTTTTCGGTTATCAGCCTCAATTCGCTCAGTACAGAGCAACTATCGATCAAGGGAATATCGGCTTGTATCATATGTGGATCAACAGCCGAAACAGTGAAGGGTCCGTCGAGCTATCAGGTCATACAGTCACGGTAACTGGCTATTTTACTGGGCATAATGGAAGCTCTGGCATCGAACTGCAGTGGCTCGAAGTATTCGACGGATGGAACACTTATCCCCGAGCGATTAACTATGCAACGCCCAATATGGTCAAATTGAACGGAACAGTCTTTTGGTAAACCGGATGGCACCATCAAAATGCTATGGCACCACGGCCTTTGCCCTGGTTACGATATTGGTGATTTTCGCTATGTTTGCATCCGTTTCTTCATGCACAGATAGAGCCCGCTATAGCGGAGGAGATGATTACCTTGTCTTTGGAGCCGGCAGCGTTCATTCTATTGAGGGAACGGAACTCGTAATCCAAACAGACAACAGTCCCCGCTACACCGACGCTGGAAAGCAAACCCGGATTACATTCCCCTCATCTGGCCGAATCAAAGACAAGCTTTCCCAAATCAAAGTTGGGACAAGAGTTTCCTACTCACGCTTTGAGTCGGTAGATGCATCTGGATCATACGAGGGAAACGATATCGAAATTGAACAGGCAAACACTATAAGGAGATGTTGAGGAACTGAGCCTCTGCGCAGTTCCTCAACAAATCATTATGCCTCCGGGACCCTACCCGTCGCCAAAATCTGTTCAAGTGCCGCCTCATCCAACACGGGCACACCCAGCTGCTCGGCCTTAGTGAGCTTGGAGCCTGCCTTGGGACCGGCGACCAGATAGCTCGTCTTCTTTGAAACACTGCCCGAAACCTTGGCGCCGAGCACCTTGAGCGCCGCGCCCGCCTCGTCGCGGGTGCGGTTGACGAGCGTGCCTGTCAGCACGAAGGTCAGACCCGCGAGTGGCTGTGCGTCGGCGAGCTCGCCTGCCACGCCAGCGTCGGCTGCGGCTTGCGCGTGAGCGGCGCCCAAGTCGACCTCGAGCGACAGGCCCGCCTGGCGCAGGCGCTCCAGTACGGCAAGGTTCTCGGGCACGGCCAGGAACTGCTTGACGCTCGCCGCAATCTTGGGACCGATGCCCTCGCACTCGGCGATGTCCTCTTCGCTCGCCAAGATGAGCTTGTCAATCGACAGGAATCGCTCGGCGATGACCTCGCCCACGCTCTTGCCCACGTGGCGGATGCCCAGGGCAAACAGCACGCGGCCGAGCAGCTGACTCTTGGACTTGTTGAGCTCGGCGATGATTTTCTCGGCCGTCTTGAGGCCTACCGGAATGGGGTCGCCCTTCTTGACGCCCTTTTTGCTGTTGGAGCTAGCATAGGTGCGCCCCGTGTCCAGACCTGCGATGTCATCGACCGTGAGCTGGTAGAAGTCTGCGACGTCGTGGATCAGGCCGGCGGCGATCATCTTGTCGACGATCTCGTCGCCTAGGCCGTCGACGTCCATGCAGCCGCGGCTCACCCAGTGGAGCAGGCGTTCCTTGAGCTGCGCGGGACAGTCGATGGAGACGCAGCGGTAAGCGACCTCGCCGTCCTCGTGGACCACGGGGCTACCGCACACGGGACAGACCTCGGGCATGTGCCAGTCGACCGAATCGGCCGGGCGTTTATCGAGCACCGGGCCCACGACCTCGGGGATCACGTCGCCCGCCTTGTGCACGATGATGGTGTCGCCCTCGCGCACGTTTTTGCGGCGGATCTCGTCGATGTTGTGCAGCGTGGCGCGCGCGATGGTGGAGCCGGCAACCGTCACCGGGTCGAACTCGGCGACCGGCGTGAGCACACCGGTTCGGCCCACCTGGATGCGAATTTCGCGCAGGACGGTCTGCTTTTCCTCGGGCGGGAACTTAAAGGCAATGGCCCAGCGCGGCGCGCGGGCGGTAAAGCCCAGGTCGAGCTGCTGCTGAAAGCTGTCGACCTTTACGACCACGCCGTCGATGTCATAATCCAGGTCACCGCGGTGTTCGAGCGCCTGGGCACAGAACTCGTGGACCTCGGCCGGCGTAGCGCAACGAGCCACGTTGGGGTTGACACTAAAACCGGCGCTACGTAGCCAATCGAGGAACTCGCGCTGGCTGTGGACGTGCAGCGGGTCGGTATCGGCGATGGCATAGATAAAGGTAGCGAGATCGCGGCGCGCCGTGACCTTGGGGTCCTTTTGGCGCAGGCTGCCGGCGGCGGCGTTGCGCGGGTTGGCAAAGGGGTCGCGGCCCTCGGCATCGGCCTCTTCATTCAGACGAACAAAGCTGCCCTTAGGCATGTAGACCTCGCCGCGTACTTCGATGGTACGCTCGCGGTCGGCGCCCATACGAGCGAGCGCCGGCTCGGACAGGTGCATGGGCACATCCTTGATGGTACGCACGTTGAGCGACACGTCCTCGCCCGTGGTGCCGTCGCCGCGCGTGGCGGCGCGCACGAAAGTTCCGTTTTGGTAGGTCAGGGCCACGCCCAGACCGTCGATCTTAAGCTCGCAGGTATAGGTGACGCTGCCGGCACCGAGCGCGTCCTCGGCGCGCTGGAGCCACGCGTCGAGCTCATCCAGATCCATGGCATCGTCCATGGAATACATGCGTGCCATATGCGTGACCGGCGTAAACTGCTCGCTCACGTAGCCGCCCACGCGCTGGGTATAGCTGTCGGGCGTCACCAAATCAGGGTAGGTGGCCTCGATTTCCTGCAGCTCAACGAGCATTTTGTCAAAGGCGGCGTCCGTGATCTCGGGCGCATCGAGCATGTAGTAGCGATAGGCATGGTAATCGAGCTCGTGGCGCAGCTCGGCCGCACGCGCTGCCGCCTGGGCACGGGCATCGGCCGGTGCAGCGGTATCCGCACTCGCGGGCGTTTCGGTATCGATGTCCACGCCGTCACCAAACAGCCTCGATTGCTCCATAGCGGCACTCCTTCGATCGATTTCAAACGGATACTAGAGTACCACCAGTCGCAACGGGGCCGAATAGCGGTCTCAAACCGCACCGAATCGGCAGCGGCCAGACCGGGGTGGATCGCGCGATCAACCCATACCCTTGCCATTTCTTAATAATCCGTTTGCCCGTCCCCAACGGATCAATGGGAAAAGAGGGGGCTGTCCCGCGTTGGCGGAACAGCCCCCTCTGGCATCGGTTTGTGCGATACGGCTCGTTAGAAACCCTGGCCGTGGCCCTGGCCCTGCTGGCCTAGCAGCTCCTCCAGGTACTGGCGCAACTGCTCGTCGGTAATACCGCCGTTGCCGGTGTCGGTTGCGCTGTCGTCCTGCTGCTGGTTCTGCAACTCTTCATCGGAGCCCAGCTCGACGGTGACCTTCTTCTCTTCCTTGCCGCGCATGAGCGTGATCTCGACCTTCTCGCCCACCTCGTGGCTGCGCAGCGCGATGATCAGGCCATCGGCGCTCGTGATCGCATCATCGCCCAGCTTGGTGATGACGTCGCCCTCCTGGCTGCCGGCCTTGGCGGCAGGACCATCCTCGACGACGCTCGCCACATACGCGCCGCTATCGGTGCTCAGCTTGTTGGTGCGGGCGTTGAGCGCATTGACGCTCGAAAGCGTGGCGCCCATGTACGGATGCACCGGCGTCTTACCGTCGATAATCTGGTCGGCAATGTTCTTAGCGTAGTTAACCGGAATGGCAAAGCCCACGCCCGAGCTGGAACCCGAATAGCTCTCGATGAGCGAGTTGATACCCACGAGCTCGCCATTGTCGTTGACGAGCGCGCCGCCGGAGTTGCCCGGGTTGATGGCGGCGTCGGTCTGGATCATGTTGGCATAGATGGTGTTACCGCTGGTAGAGCTCATGGCCGTGGAGCGATAGAGCGCCGAGACGATGCCCGTGGAGACAGACTGCTCGTTGCCGAACGGCGAGCCGATGGCCATGACCCACTCGCCCACGTTGAGCTTGGAGGAGTCGCCGATCTCGATTGGGGTAAGCTTGGAGGCATCGGCATCCTTGAGCTTAATGACGGCGAGGTCGCTCGAGGCATCGTTGCCCACGAACTCGGCCTCATAGGTGGTGCCGTCGTCCATGGTCACCACGTACTGGTCATAGCCATCGACCACGTGGTTGTTGGTGAGGATGTGGCCCTCGGTATCGAGCACCACGCCCGAGCCGACGCTGCCCGAGCTGTCCGACTCGTCGGCAGACTGCGAAAGCGAGCCATTCTGGCTGCCGCTCGAAGTGGCGGTAATGGAAACCACGGAGGGCAATGCCTTGGCAGAAACGGCCTCGGCCAGCGTGGTGTCCTCGGAGTCGATCGTAATCTTTTGCGTCGACGAACCCGAAGCACCCGCCGTCACGGCATTCTTGCCGCCACCGATATTGAGCGTACCGCTCATAATGAGCGCAATGACCAGCAGGGCGCCGCAGGCACAGCCGGCGAGTGCCGTAATAAAAATCGGCAGCTTTTTGGTCTTGGTCTTGACCACCGTGTGCTTGTTCACGACCTGCGCACCGCCCAGCGGCTTTCCGGTCTGCGTGTCGTAGGCCTGCACGTAGGGAATGTTGCTACCGGCAGGCGTCGACTCCACCTGCACGCGCGGCTGCTGCTGGGTCTCGCCGGCGTTGCCCGCATCCTGGGGACGCTGGGAATCGTACTCGCTCATGGCTGCGATCCTTTCGTCAAATAACCAAAGGCCCGCCAAACATGTGGCGGGCCATCATTGTTCACGTTGAGTTGTACCCCAAGCTGGGCAGTCCCGAGCACTAGATGCCAAGATTTCAGCTTTGCTTAAGTAATGACATGCTTATAAGCCAATTCGTTTTATGCCGTCATGTCTATTCGATATAACAGTCGATAGCAAAACTATATGTTGAATCGTTAATAAAGTCCGTAATCGTCGCACCCATGCCTGATCCGCACGTCCACTTATCTTTCTCCGCGTCGTATGGCGTTGGCCCCCACCCCGTTTCATATGATGCTTCGCTTTCCGTGAAGTTATTCATCACGTATTTATCCTTCTGCATGAGCGCGTACCAAGCGTTTGCATACATCACAAGCGGATCGGTTTGGACTATCGAGTACTTTCCGGAACGAATCTCAATTTCTGTTTTATCGTTAAAATAAGCGACCGTGAGCTCAATCTTGGCAAGCAGCGGCAACGTTTCATCTGATTCCCTCTGGATTGTTATGACATCACCGGCCATAGCGTCCGCAGACACAATTTCGCTCTCTGGCGTGAAAATAGTCTCTCTGCTTCTTGTTCGCGTTTTTTCATTGCCATTTTCATCTCTGACCACCGTGTCGACCACGAGCGTCAATTGCTTCCGATTGTCCGGCAACTCCACGGCTTCTGCCATCCCAGCTCGCATCAAAATAGGAGCCCCTGCCATCAGGCCTAAAAACTGCTTTCTATCAATCATTCTTCATTCCCCTTGTCTACTTTATTTGACTTTCTCAGCTGAATGGGGATACAGAACAGTCCCGTCAAGTTCCTTATCTTCCACAAAAACTAGAATCCATTTATCACCTGCTTTCAACCCTGAGACATATCCGGAACTTGACTTACGGCGCATATCGATTTTCTTACGGCAACCACTTGGCATAAGCGCCTCAAATTGCCCGTTATGAATATCCGACAGCGTCTGTACTTCAACTGAAATATGTTCGTCATCTTTTCCACCAACGACCGAGGGGCTCGGTTGATAGGCCGCGACAACCAATATCCCAAGAAATGCGCAAAGAAGCCCCAGCGTTTTACGTATGCGCTTTCTATCATCTTCGCCGTCACTCTCCACAATACGTCCCTTCATGCGATATATAAATCGTTGTGTCATATGGAAGAAAACGCAGCTGATTGAACCAACCATCCCAGACAACAAGCATATATTTCTTATCATTTGAATATGTATTATGCATAGCCACATATCCCGCAACAGCCATCGCATGAGCATCATGGCTTGACCTGAGAGTCCCAGAAAAGATACTGAGATTTCCAGAATCTGCAGTTGCCCTGAAAGAATCCCAAGATGGATACCAAGCAAATGATGTCTCAAGCCTTTTCCCGCGCCTAGCACAGAACTCCTTAATAGCCGGGGCAGCATTTGGAGATGGAGTCCTTCCTTGGGTAAAGTAAAGGCCCGTAGCTTGATCGAATGACTTATTTGGATCGCCGGATGTTCCCGATAACTGCCAAAGCTCATGATATAAGTCTGGCAATTTGAGCCGGTTTAGCGTTACATAATGGCTGCTTACCGCAAACATTGCAGACACATCGCAAGCATAGGTCCCCGTTTCTTTAATAACCTCTGATTGTGTAGGCGTTATCATCCCTGAAATTGTTTTACTTGCGTCAATGACATATCCTTGCTTATACAGGTCTTTGGGCGATACGAAAACATCCTCGAACCTGCCTGGAGATCCGCTGCGGCTATTTCCCACAGAAAGCACCGCTGTTGACCGGCATCCCTTCTCATCTAAAACAACGTTATTATCCAGATCTGCAATACCAAAAGACAGCTCGTCAAATTTCAAAGCAACGATGTCATCTTGGGATGCGAGAAGAGCTATTTCATCGCTTGTATTCTCAATGGGCATAGGGGCGTTCGGAGCCAAGCAGTATTCGCTGATCCACCAAGATCGCTCTGAATCAAATACGACGTAGCCATAGTTAACGTCATCCCGCTTCGCGCGAACGATATACCCGATTGATTCCCCATCGGAATTCACCATTTTTACTGGGTCACAAGCGGTCACCGGCTCATCCGATACGTCATCAAAGAAAGCTTGCGCTTGCTCCACAGCTATTTGCGGTGTGACACGAACCAAGTCGTCGTCTCCAAAAACCAACCTTGGAGACATCAGGGCGGCAAGCAATACTATGAATCCGACAATCACCTTTCTCGAATAACGCATTTCTTCCTCCATCCGTGCAGTAGGGAGATACGGTAACTAAATGATATTCGTGAGATAGTGTTATACGTTTGATATTGTTTTTACTGACCCACTTTAAATCGGTTAAAGGTCTTCTTTTCGCCCTAAACGAGAAAAGGGTACTGGAGAAATCTCCGGTACCCTCACATTCCTCTATTTACTTGCTAGTCCTTAAACAGATAGCCCACGCCGCGGACGGTGGTGATGTGTGCCGCGATCTGCGGGCCCACCTTGGAGCGGATGCGTCGAATGTGCACGTCGACGGTGCGCGTGCCGCCGCAGTACTCAAAGCCCCACACGCGGTGCAGCAGCACCTCGCGGCTGTAGGCGCGGTTGGGATGTGTCGCCAAAAAGCTCAGCAGCGAGTACTCCATCAGCGTCAGGTCAATGGGTTCGTTATCGAGCGTCACCTGGTAGGTAGCCAGGTTAATCTCGAGGTTATCGATGTTGAGCACATCGTCGGCGGCGACGGTCTCCTCCTCGCCCATCAGGCGCTGTGCACGAGCCTTAAGCTCGTTGGGCGTCGCCGTGGGGCATACAAAGTCGGCATGCGCGTGATTCGGCAGGCGCAGGGTGCCGAGCGCCTCGTCGTCGACAATCACCAACATGGGGACGCCGCCGCGATCGTCAAGCCACTTGGCAATCTGATCGATGCGGTCGCTGCGGATGCCGTCGGAATCGAGGATCAGCAGGTCAAAGTCGTGCGCCGCAGTCGGCGAATCGGGGGTAGCCAGGCTCACCTCGACACCCAGGGTAGTCGTCAAGCTGCGGGCAAACTCGTGGAAGCGCGTCGTGCGCGCCATGAACAGGGCACTCTTTTCGGACATATCGGCCTCCAAAGAAATAAGCTCAATCGTACTGGAACAAGCCAGCGCGATTAGGAGTTCGCCAGGTAGTGCTTGATCTCCCACTCGGTGATCGTGGACTCAAACTTATGCCATTCGTCGCGCTTCTTTTTGAGGAAGAAGCTGTGGATGTGCTCGCCGAGGGCATCTTTCATAAACTGCGAGTCCTCAAAGACGTCGAGGGCCTCTTTGAGCGAACGCGGCAGCGGCGTGTAGCCGGCCTCGACCATCTGACGGTCGGTAAGCTTGAGCGTCTCGGCCGTTGCCTCGGGTGGGAGCTCCAGCTTGCGCTCGATGCCGTCCAGACCAGCTGCCAGCGTGACGGCGTTGACCAGGTACGGATTGGCCATGGGATCGGGACTGCGTAGCTCGATGCGCGTGGACAGCTGCTTGCCGGGCTTGTAGACCGGGATGCGGACCATACTCGCGCGGTTGCGCAGGCCCCACGTGGCGTACTGCGGCACGGAGTCGCCGCCCGTGGTGATGCGCTTGTACGAGTTGACCGTGGGGTTGGTGATGGCGCTGATCTCGCGAGCGTGCGCCAGAATGCCGGCCATATAGTGCTTGGCGATATCGGAGAGATGGTACTTCTCGTCGCCTTCGCCCCAAAAGACGTTGTTGCCGTCGTGGTCGAACAGCGACTGGTGCAAGAACATGGCGCTGCCGTCCTCACCCGCCAACGGCTTGGGCATAAAGGAGGCGTGGCAACCGCTCTCGTAGGCCTGCTGCTTAATGATGAGTTTGGCCGTGGTGATGGCGTCGGACATGCTCAGGGCCTCGGCGTGGCGCAGGCTCATGCCATGCTGCGAGCGGCCGGCGGCGTGGAAGGTATACTCCACGGGCACGGACATCTTCTCGAGCGTGAGGACCGTGTTGCGGCGCAGGTCGCGGGCGGCGTCGCTTACCGAAAGATCGAAGTAGCCCACGTTGTCGAGCGGCTCGGGCGTGTGCTCGTCGGGGAAGTAGTAATACTCCAGCTCGGCGCCCACGTTGAGCAGATAGCCAGCCTTCTCGGCCTTGCGGAACATGCGGCGCAGGGCATCGCGTGGATCGCCGGCAAAGGGCTTGCAATCGGGAGTGCACACGTCGCAGAACACGCGGGCAACGCCGTTGTGGCTCGGGCGCCACGGCAAAATCTGGAAGGTCGAAGCATCGGGAAACGCCAGCATGTCGGCTTCCTCGGGCGTGGCAAAGCCCTCGATGGCGGAGCCGTCAAAGCCAATACCCTCCTCAAAAGCGACCTCGAGGTCCTCGGGGCTAATGGCAAAGTTCTTGAGGCGGCCGAGAATGTCGACAAACCACAGACGCACAAAGCGGATGTCACGCTGCTCTACGGAGCGGAGTACGTAATCGATGTTCTGCTGGTTCATGTCGCTCCCCTTTCTTTCGGGCGGGTTTCGACTGGTCTATATCGCAGATACTATCGCAGAAAAATGTTTCCGCAGGGTTAAAGCGTATCAAGCGCTCAAAAAACGTGTGTGAACAGGCGGTCACGAACGAATGGTTAGCGTGAGGTCGAAGCGCGGTATTCGATGTGGCCGGGTATCTCGATGCGCTTGGGGGCGAGCTTTGCGGCATCGCCCACCGTAGTGGTAACGAGGTCGATGCGCTCGGACAGACGCTCAACCACGCGCTCGGCAATGGTGAGGGTGTCCTGCGCGGCCGTGGTCACACCGCCAAAGAGCACGTAGTTCCAAGGGTAATCGTCAAACGTCGCGATCTTGAGGCCAGCCGGCAACGAGGGCCCCAGCTGTGCCAGCGCCTCGGTCAGGCGCAGGAAAACCAGGCCGTTGACGGCAATGAGGCCGAGCTTTTTACCCGCATAGCCGCGGATGGTCTCGTCCAGGCGACTGACACCCTCGACACCACCGCCCGCCAAGGTGACGACCTCGCCGGCCAGGCCGCGGCGCGAGAGCTCGTCGGCAAACGCCTCGGCGCGTTCGCGACGCACGGGGCTGTCGTCGCTTGCCTCGGTGAGCAGGCACAGGCGCTCGCTGCCCGCAGAGGCCAAGGCGTCTACCAGGCCGGCGACCAGCTCACGGTTGTTGGAGGTCACCAGATCGACACCGCCGTCGGCAACATCGCGGTCGAGCAGCACGACGGGCAGGCGTCCCGCAGCCGCGGCGATCGCCTTGTCGTTGCCTCCGCAGGTATTGACGACCAGGCCGTCCACGCCGGCATCGATAAGTCTGGTGAGCGACTCTGCTTCCTTGGCGGAATCATTGCCGCTAATGGCAGTCATAAGCGAGCAGCCGCGCGCGGCGGCACTAGCGGAAAGCCCTTCGAGCATGGCGCTGGAGAACGGGTTAGCAATGTCGGCCAAGATCACGCCGATGAGGTTGGTACGCGAGCTGCGCAGATTGCGCGCGGCGGCACGTGGACGATAGCCGGTGCGCTCGATAACTGCCGCGATGCGAGCACGGGTTTCCTCGGTCATCTGCCCGGGGCGGTTGTTGAGATAGCGCGAGACCGTGGCCGGGCTCACGCCCGCCTCGGCGGCAATGTCCTTGATTCTCATCTGCGCCATAGCGCACCCCGTTTCCCAATTGTCGGCAGTCTGAGCCATTTTAGGCATTTTTTTAAAAATCTCGCTTGCAAAACGCTGTAGGTGAGTATACTACAACTCGAAACGAAACCGATTTCGTAAACCGATTTCGGCAAGCGTTGGCACGGAGGTGCAAAGATGTACCCTACCGTCTTGGCACCTCCGTGCCAACGCCATATCAAAGGTGTACGCACGAGTAAGAAGGAGCTGCGCGACCATGGGTAAAACGGTTCTTACCTTCGGCGAGATCATGATGAGGCTCTCGCCCAAAGACCATCTGCGCATTGAGCAGGCGACCGAGTTTGATGTCCGCTACGGCGGCGCCGAAGCCAACACCGCGCTTTCCCTGGCCTACCAGGGTGACAAGGCAGCTTACGTCTCCGTTGTCCCGGCCAACCGTCTGGGCGAGTGCGCCCTGCGTTCGCTGAAGGTCTACGACGTCGATACCTCGCGCGTCGTGCGCCAGGGCGACCGTCTTGGTTCCTATGTGTTTGAGGTCGGCGCCTCGCAGCGCGGCAACGGCTGCGTCTACGACCGCAAGTACTCTGCCATCAACATGGCCAAGCGCGACGTCTTTGACTGGGACGAGATCCTCAAGGGTGTCGATGTCTTCTACTTCTCCGGCGTGACGCCCGCCGTCTCCGACGAGATGGCCGCCGCCTGCAAGGATGCCCTCACCGCCTGCCGCGCCAAGGGCATCACCACCGTTTGCGACGTGAACTATCGCGGCAAGATGTGGTCGCCCGAGAAGTCGCAGGCCACCATGAAGGAACTCCTGCCGCTCGTTGACATCTGCATTGCCAACGACGAGGACGCTCCTGCCGGCCTCGGTATGACCTGCGTCTCCGGCTCCCTTGCCCACGGCATCGAGGAGCGCGACACCTACGTCGAGATGGCCCGTCAGATCTGCGCCGAGTACGGTTGCAAGAAGGTCGCCTCGGTCGTCCGCAACATCTCCTGCGTCGAGCGCTCCATTTGGATGGGCATGCTCTTTGACGCCGAGAGCGGCGAGCACTGGTTCTCCCCTGCTCACGACGTGCACGTGCTCGAGGGCGTTGCCGCCGGCGACGCTTTCAACGCCGGCCTCGTCCATGCCCTCATCAACGACTTTGCCCCGCAGGACGCCGTCAACTACGCCATCGCCGCCTCGATCCTCAAGCTCACCATCAAGGGCGATTCCAACCTGGTGACCGCAGACGAGATCGCAGCCGTGGCATCCGCCGCCGACGGTGGCACCCGCGTCGCGCGCTAAGCCGTCCCCATTCCGCGGGCCGCAGCTTTCCATACCCATACCTCTGCAGCCCGCTCCCCGATTCCTCCGGCCAGGTAGAACCACTTAGTCCCATTCCGGTTTTGTCTGGCATTCCTTCACGACTGGCCTCGTAGCCGGTTCCGAAATTGCTTGTGACCCAAGCAGTGCCTCCGATAACCAATCCGGAACCGGCTCATGGCCAATCTTCTTTGGCAATCACGCGCCCGTGCGCGCCTCACATCGAAAGGAACACTATGTTCGATCAGTTCTACACCACGCTTGAATCCCTGGGCATCGTGCCGGTCGTCGTGCTCGACAAGGTCGAAGACGCCGCACCGCTCGCCCATGCCCTTATGGCAGCCGGCATGAAGTCCGCCGAGGTCACCTTCCGCACTGCCTGCGCCGCCGAGTGCATCGCCGCTATGGCCGAGGCCGAGCCCGAGATGTGCGTCGGCGCCGGCACTGTCCTGACCGTCGAGCAGGTTGAGCAGGCCCGCACCGCCGGTGCCAAGTTCATCGTCTCGCCGGGTTACAACGAGGACGTCGTGAAGCACTGCATCGACATCGACCTGCCCGTCCTTCCCGGCACCGTGACCCCCTCCGAGGTCACTGCTGCCGAGAATCTGGGCCTCAAGGTCACCAAATTCTTCCCCGCGGCTCAGTATGGGGGCCTCAACACCATCAAGGCCCTCGCTGCTCCGTTTGTCGGCCATCGCTTTATGCCCACCGGCGGCGTGAACACTGCCAACGTCGAGGAGTACCTGAGCTC
>CATZMG010000009.1 GCA_958421655.1 uncultured Collinsella sp. | reverse complement strand
CATGCCGAGTTCAATAGCGCCCGCAACAACCTGTACTCGACGATATCGCGCTTGCGGTCGGCTTTGGGACCGACGCCGGATGGCAAGTCGTGTGTGCTCATCCAAAATGAATGCATTGGACTCAACGGCGACTATGTCAAGACCGATGTGCGGCTGTTTGACCAGATAAGCCGCGAGGTTTTGGGAAATCGCACGGGTGCGCGCGGGCCCCATTTGGTCGAGTTGTGCCTTAAGATTGAGCAGCTTTATGCCGGACCGCTGTATGTTCCCAATGGCTGTAATCCCACCTACTTTTTGCGTATGCGACGCATTATGCAGTCAAAGTACATCGATTGCATGATTAAGGGAGCAAATGCCGCTCTAGAAGAAAGCGATCTGCAGTCGGCGATCTGGCTGGCAGAGTCGGGGCTTCGGCAGGAAACGGCGCGTGAGGATATGGTGCGCTGCGCCATGCGCGTCTACAGTGCGGCGGGGCGGCGGCGCGATATCGTCGAGCTATACAGCGGGCATATGCACCATCTGAGGGAACAGGTCAATGGCGTACCCGAGCCCGAGACGCGGCATCTATACGAGCGCTTGGTGGAGGGGCGGCTCAATCGCGTGCTGGTCGAGCGATAAAAAACGGGCGCCCGAAGTACTTGGGCACCCGTAAGCTTGCTATGTGTTGGCTCGCCGGATCATTGGCTCTTAGACGAGCTTGATCTTCTCGATGTCCTTGCGCGAGGACTCGCGATACAGCGAGAACTTGCGGCCGATGACCTGGACGACCTCGGCGTGGCAACGCTCAGCGAGCTCTTCAGCGGCCTCGCGGGCGGAAAGACTGGAGCCATCGAGCACGGAGCACTTAACGAGCTCGTGCTTCTCCAGGTAGGCGACCGTCTGCTCGACGGTGCCCTCGTTGACATCGGACTTGCCGATGATGATGGCGGGGTTGAGGTGATGGGCCATGCTGCGAAGCTGCTTGACCTGGGCTCCTGTCAGTGCCATGGGTTCTCGCTTTCTATGTATGGGGCGCCCCGCGACGGGGCCTTAATCTACGTGAGCTGTCCCACGATAGCGCAGGAACGGCGCGGTGTGGAGCGCGTTTGCCCAGTTCAAAAAGAATGCGGATGCCGAGTGAGTGGGCGGTGCGGGCTGCGAACAGGCTATGAGCTGGGCGCAGAGACCGGCTCCCATGCAATAAACGCCCAACGAACCTTGCGGACATGATCGAGCATATAGCGCCCCTGCGGCACGCCCTTGGAGCCCGGCTCACCGGCATGGGGGTTCTCAATCATGTGTCGAGCGATGTAGTCGCGCAGGCGGTCGATCTTATCCTCGTTGCCATGTTCGAGCATACGGGAAAAGTCCGCCACGCCTGCCTCAAGACTATCGAAGGTATCGCGACGAGGCGATTCAAAGTACGTAACCTGCGGCAGGGCGCCCATTTGAATGAGGATGTTGAAGGCGTACACAAAGCCATTACTGCAGGTAACCGAGGCGCCGATAGCGTTCATCAGGTGCAGGTCATAGCGCGGGCTGGAGTTGGCGACCATCGTGACAGCACAACGCCGACGAGCCGTACGATCAAGCTTGGCAAGCGCGCCTTTTAGGTTGGTCGTGGTGACAGAGCGACTGGCAAAGGCAACATCTACCGCTTTCGCGACTGGTCCAACCAAATCCCAGTCATCATCCCAAGCAAGCTCAAGCGGCGTAATCAGGTCTTCGAGCCCATAGTACTCAATGCCAGCATCAAGGGTGCCCAACATGGCGGGGGAGAAGTCAGCCGCAATCACAGGATGCCCGGCCTGAGCAAGCGGAATAGCAATCGACCCAGCCCCACACCCCATATCCAGCACCGACTCGCGGGGCTCAAGCGCCAATAGCTTTATAAAATCTCGGGCATACGGAGCAGTCTCAAGCGGCCGAAAATGCCGAGCCCGCTTATCCCATTCAAAAGAATCATCAGCCCGCCGCCGATCAGCTTGCAGACGCATCCACTCCTGATTCCAATCAGCAGAAAGAAGCTCAGAGCGAGCATTCCCATCAACCACGGGCCAACCTCCTAGCAACAAAAAAGCGACTCCTCCCAAAAGAAGAGCCGCAACCAGCATATATCAGAAAGAACCGTTCCAACGCCAAACCACCCTCACAACCAAGGCGGGCAGGAGCGAAGCGACTGCCATACGGGATAGAACCCAACTGAGGTCCTGTTGTGCGGGAGCCCCGGGGAGGGCAAATATATAAGGTCGATCGCGAGTTCCGCACGAGCCGGAGAGCACTTAATGTGCTCTCCGTGCGAGTCAGGACTGTCCGAGCAGGCGACCTTATATATTTGCCCTCCCCGGGGCTCCTCGCCCGAACCCCTCAGCTAGTTCTTCAGCGAGTTCAGCGGCGCCGGGAATCGACCACCACGGTGGGCAAGCACGGTGCCGGCGTTGGGGTTCACCGGCATGATGGGCGCACGGCCGAACAGGCCGCCGTACTCGACGCAGTCGCCCACGCCCTTGCCGATGGCAGGAATCACGCGCACGGCCGTGGTCTTGTTGTTGATGACGCCGATGGCCATCTCGTCGGCGATGATGCCGGCGATGGTTTCGACCGGGGTGTCGCCGGGGATGGCGATCATGTCCAGGCCGACGGAGCACACGCAGGTCATGGCCTCGAGTTTCTCGAGCGAAAGCGCGCCGGCCTCGACGGCGGCGATCATGCCGGCGTCCTCGGACACGGGGATAAAGGCGCCCGAGAGGCCGCCCACGCTGGAGCTGGCCATGACGCCGCCCTTCTTGACGGCATCGTTGAGCATGGCGAGCGCGCAGGTCGTGCCCGGGCCACCGCAGGTGCCAACACCGATGATCTCGAGGATGCGGGCAACGGAGTCGCCGATGGCAGGCGTGGGAGCCAGCGACAGGTCGACAATGCCCTTCTCGACACCCAGACGATGGGCGGCCTCGCGGCTCATGAGCTCGCCGGCGCGGGTGATCTTAAAGGCGGTCTGCTTGATCTTCTCGGCAACCTCCATCATCGATGCGGAGTCGGGCAGCGTCTCCAGGGCTGCGGCCATAACGCCGGGGCCCGAGACGCCTACGTTGATGACGGCGTCGGCCTCGCCGCCGCCGTGGACGGCACCCGCCATAAACGGGGAGTCCTCGACCATGTTGGCAAAGCAGACAAACTTGGAGGCGCCGACGGAATCCTGGTCGGCCGTGAGTTTAGCGGCATCGATGATGGTCTGGGCGGCCATGAGCACGGCGTCCATGTTGATGCCGGCGCGCAGGCTGGCGACGTTGACGCTGGAGCAGACGCGGCTCGTGGTGGCGAGCGCCCGGGGGATGGACTGGATGACGCGGCGGTCGGCGTCGCCGATGCCCTTCTGGACGAGTGCGGAGAAGCCGCCCAGGTAATCGATGCCGAGCGTCTCGGCCGCGCGGTCGAGGGCATGCGCGATGGGGGTGAGGTCCTCATCCTTGCAGCACGCGGCGATCTGCGCCACCGGGGTGACGGAAACGCGCTTGTTGACGATGGGGATACCGTACTCGCGCTCGAGGTTCTCGGCGGTCTCGACCAGATGCTCAGCCGTGTGCGTCACGTGGTCGTAGATCTTCGTGCACATGCGGTCGAGGTTCTCGTCACCGCAACCCATGAGCGAAACACCCATGGTGATGGTCCTGATGTCGAGGTTCTGTTCCTCAACCATGCCGCGGGTTTCCGCGATTTCTGCGGGCGTGATCGCCATCCTTGCGCTCCTATCTGCCAAAACGAGCATAGTCTTATCTATTCTAACGTGCCGCACGTGCCAAGTGGCGCATGCGGCACGTTTTGGTGCTCGGTTGTTTCCGTTGTGTTACTGCCCAAAGACCTCTTCGGCGATACGAGCGCTCTCGGCGGCGTCCTTGGCGTAGTAGTCCGCGCCGATCTGTTTGGCGTATTCGGGGGTGAGCACGGCGCCGCCTACGATGATCTTGACACCCGGCACCTCGGCATGAAGCAGCTTGATGGTCTCTTCCATGGCGACGACCGTGGTGGTCATAAGCGCCGAGAGGCCGACGAGTTTGATATCGCGCTCCTTGACGGTCTTGAGTACCTCCTGCGGATCGACGTCGCGACCTAGGTCAAAGACGGTATAGCCGTAGTTATCGAGCAGCATCTTGACGATGTTCTTGCCAATGTCGTGGATGTCGCCCTTGACGGTGGCCACGCAGATCTTGCCCTTGTCGGCGATCTCGCCGGCGGGCATCAGGCGCTTGATGGTGTCGAAGCCCACGCGTGCGGCTTCGGCCGAGGCCATAAGCTGCGGCAAGAAGAACTTGCCCTGGTCAAAGAGGACGCCAACCTCGTCGAGGGCGGGGATAAAGTGATTGTTGATGAGGTCCATGGCGTCGTGGTCTGTCAGCAGACGCTCGGTTTCGGCAGCGATCTCGCCTTTGCGGCCCGAGACGACCATGCGACGAATCGGGCCGTCGTTGCCGTCGGTGCCCTCGGCAGGCGCGGCATCACTCGATGCGACCTGAGCTGCTGCCGGGTTTACGGCGATCTTATACGGATCGGTCCAACCGGCATAGCGCTCGATGTATCCGGTCGAGCCCTCGTCCTCAACGCTCAAGACGCGATAGCTGTAGACGGTATCCATAAAGCGCTTGGAGCCCGGGTTCATGATGGGGGCGTCCAGGCCCGCGCCAAAAGCGGCGGCCAAAAAGACCGAGCCCAGCAGCGGGCGGGCAGGCAGGCCAAAGCTGATGTTCGACACGCCGAGCGCGCACTTGACGCCCAGGCGCTCCTTGCACAGGGACATGGCGCGCAGGATCTGTTCGGCCTGGCGTTGATTGGTCGAGGCGGTCATGACCAGGCAGTCGATGAGGATGCGGTCCGGTCCGATGCCGTAGCGGGCGGCCTCGGCCACGATGCGCTCGGCGATGGCGAAGCGAGCCTCGGCGGTATCGGGGATGCCGCCTTCGTCGAGCGTAAGGCCGACAACATTGGTGCCGTAGTGGGCGACCAGCGGAAAGATCTCATCCATGATCTGCTGCTTGCCATTGACCGAGTTGATGATGGGCTTGCCGGCGTAGCGGCGCACGGCGGCCTCGACAGCGGCGGGGTCGGTGGAGTCGATCTGCAGCGGCAGGAGCGTGGAGCCCTGGAGCTGTTCGGTCGCCTGTTGGATAATCTTGACCTCGTCGATCTCGGGCAGGCCCACGTTGACGTCCAGGATGTCGGCGCCCTGTTCCTGCTGGCTGATGCCCTGGCTCACGACGTAGTCCAGGTCGCCGTCGCGCAGGGCCTGCTGCAGGCGCTTTTTGCCGGTGGGATTGATGCGCTCGCCGATGACGGCGATTTTGTGGCCGTCGCAGGGAAGGTCCACGATCGTCTGGGCGCTCGTGACCGACATACTGGGCTTGCGGCGGCGCGGGCTGGGCGTGTGGTTGTCGATAAGCGTGCGCAAGGCCGCCATGTGCGCCGGCGTGGTGCCGCAGCAGCCGCCCACGACGCTCACGCCGTCGGCGATCATGCCGGCGACGGCCTCGGCGTATTCGGGGGCTTGGATATCAAAGACGGTGTTGCCGTCGTCGTCCACATGGGGGAGTCCCGCGTTGGCCTGCACCATAACGGGCTTGTCGGTAACGGTGAGCATACGTGCGGCGAGTCCCCGGAGCTCGGCCGGTCCTTGGCTGCAGTTGATGCCCAAAACGTCGGCGCCGATGGCGTCGAGCGTGATGGCGGCGACCTCGGGGCTCGTTCCCAGGAAGGTACGGCCGTCTTCCTCGAAGGTCATGGTGGCAAAGACGGGCAGGTCGGAGTTCTCGCGGCAGGCGAGGACGGCCGCCTTGATCTCGGCTAGGTCGGTCATGGTTTCGATAATAAAGAGGTCCACGCCCGCATCGACGCCGGCGCGAACTTCCTCGGCAAAGAGGTCATAGGCCTCGTCAAAGCTGAGGGTGCCTAAGGGACGAAGCAACGCGCCGATGGGGCCGATGTCACCGGCGACGTAGCGGGCGCCGGCCTCGAGGGCACAGGCGACGGCCGCGGCAAAGACGTCTGCCACGGTGGCGGCACCGTCGAGCTTGTGGGCGTTGGCGCCAAAGGTGTTGGCGGTGATCACGTCGCAGCCGGCCTCGACGTACTGTCGCTGAATGTTGGTAATGACCTGGGGTTCCTCAAAGTTGAGCAGCTCGGGCAGGGCGCCCGCCTTCATGCCAGCGGCCTGCAACATGGTGCCCATGCCGCCGTCGAACAGCAGATGTCCCGTGCCCTCGATGGCCGCACGCAGGCAATCGTCCTTAATGCGCAGATCGTCGATCGTGCGCGTCTTGTACGTGGCACCGTTGCGACGTGCGGCATCAACGGGTGCCGCCAATGCAGTGCCGTCAGAATCATGAGTGATAAGCGGAGTAAACATCGAGGGCTCCTAATGGCTGGAATAGCAGGTGGTGTGGGCGGCGCGGAAGCGGCAGTGCTCGCGCATGCGGCAGATATTGCAGGTGGGGCGGCTCTGGGCGTCGTGGACTTCGCCGTCGAATAGGCCGATCACCGCGGTCACGCTTTTGGTGGGCATGAGCAGGCTGGTGGGTGTGACGGT
Organism: uncultured Collinsella sp.; assembly: GCA_958421655.1. Taxonomy (GTDB): domain Bacteria; phylum Actinomycetota; class Coriobacteriia; order Coriobacteriales; family Coriobacteriaceae; genus Collinsella. The sequence goes on along the minus strand of CATZMG010000009.1, from coordinate 34,021 downwards.
AAGCCCGATGAGCCGCGTGGCGTTGAGCGCATTGACGATCGAGCGCTGGGCTGAGAGCGGGCAGTCGCCGTAGCCGGGACTAAAGCGCCAGTTGCCGGCGAGCCCATGAACGGCGGCGTCCGTCTTGACCTGCTGGTCCATTTGCTCAACGGCGGCTTCCACGTAAGCGGAGCACGCGGCGTCGAGCACGGCGCCCTCCAGGGGATGTTGGGCTCCCGTGGTGCGCAGGCGACGCTCGGCGTCCATGCCGAGGGTGCATGCCATGAGCGCGGCAAAGCGGGCATCTTTGAGATGTCGATAGATATCGCGACCTCGCAGCTCAACGTTGGCGCCAACCAGGCGGATGCTGGGCTCTCCCTGCTCGTCCACGCCCGTGGCATCGACGGCAAACACGCGCCGCACGCCACGGGGTTCAATGTCCAGTTCCAGACGTTCAATGACAAGCTCAATACGCTGCGACAGCTCGGGCTCAATCTGCTGGCCGCCGTAACCCAGATATCGCAGCATCTCGGCACGGTCGACACGGGGATGGTGCGCAGCATCGACACGGTAAAGCGCCGGCGACGCAAGGTCGGCCGGCACTTCGACAGCGGTTGTATCGATGTGCGGTTTTTCCATTACCCCAGGCGCTCCATAATGGTTGCGGCGATCGCAGGACGATTCATAGTGTACAGGTGCAGGCCGTCGGCGCCGTGCTCCTTGAGGTCGCAAAGCTGACGGGCGGCATAATCTACACCGGCTGCCTGCAGGCTCTCGGGGTCATTTTCGTACTTGGCAAGAATCTTGATGACGGGGGAGGGCAGCGACGCGCCGCACATAAAGACCATGCGGCTGATCTGCGACTTGCCCATAAACGGCATGATGCCCGCGGTAATGGGCACGGTGATGCCGGCCTTGTCGGCAAGCTCGCGAAAACGGTAGAAGCACTCGTTATCAAAGAAGAGCTGTGTCACAAAGAAGCTCGCGCCGGCATCTTGCTTTTGCTTGAGGTGCTCGACCGAGAGGTTGAGATCCTCGCAGGCAATGTGACCCTCGGGGTAGGCTGCGGCGCCCACGCAAAAGCCGGCGTCGACGAGCTCGGGGATGAGGTCACGGGCGTAGGCGTAGTCCGAGGCGGGCTTGTCGTCCTCGGTCGCGCCGGCAGGGAGATCGCCACGCAGCGCCAGGATATTTTCCACGCCGGCGGTGCGGTACTCATCGATCTTGGCGGCGATATCGGCGTGGGTACGGCCCACACAGGTGAGGTGCGCAACCGAGGGTGTATCGAATTCGCTCGAAATCATATGCGCGATGGGGGCGGTGGTGGCGCCGTTGCCCGAGCCGCCGGCCGAGCAGGTGACCGAGACAAAGCTCGGCGAAAGCTTGCACAGATTGCCTGCCACCTCGCGAGCCGTGTCGAGGGTAAGCTCGCCCTTGGGCGGGAACATCTCAAACGAAACGGGTGCGGTGCTCTGGGATGCTGCCTGCTTAAAAACCTCGTCGACGCGCATATCGTGCTCCTCTAGATACGTAATAGTGTGATGTGTTGTAAGGATTCTACAGCACCACTGTGTCACGGTGGAGTTTCACTCGCTATTTGGGGATACCAATCAAAGATGTCTTACTATCGGCTTTCCCTATAACAGAGCGGCTAATCTAGGCACGGACTATAAAGACTGGTATCTGATGCAAAATACCAGTTAATAGAGCTCCATTCCAAATTGACTACCCTTAAACCATGGGGAAAGGTCTGCAATTTATACAGTTGATTGGCTGTTGAGGGTGGCAACGCCGCCGCGATGCGGTAACCTCATTGATTGGTTTCGCGACAGCAACATAACGGTAATGTTGCGGAAACACGGCGAGTCTAAGCTATGACTCGTTCGTTAGTAATCAACACCGCTTCTCACGCGGTGCCGATACGAAGGGAGTTCCGTATGGCCGAACTTACTGACCGCTTCGGGACCATGGTGTTCTCGGAGGAAGTCATGAAGGACTACCTCCCCAAGGACATTTGGAAGCGCCTTGCTGCAACCCTCGAGGACGGTGAGCCGCTCGACCTGGATGTGGCCAACGCTGTTGCCCACGCTATGAAGGTCTGGGCCATCTCCAAGGGCGCGACGCACTACGCGCACTGGTTCCAGCCGCTTTCGGGCATTACTTCCGAGAAGCACGACAGCTTCCTCGAGCCCAACCACGACGGCACCGCCATCACCAAGTTTACGGGCAAGAACCTCATCCAGGGCGAGCCCGATGCCTCGAGCTTCCCCAACGGCGGCCTGCGCGCCACCTTCGAGGCCCGTGGCTACACCGCCTGGGATCCCACCAGCCCCGCCTTTATCAAGGACGACGTCCTGTGCATCCCCACGGCTTTCTGCTCCTACACGGGCGAGGCCCTGGACAAGAAGACCCCGCTGCTGCGTTCCATGACCGCGCTCTCGCGTGAGTCCAAGCGCGTTTTGGCGCTGTTTGGCAAGACCCCCAAGAAGGTCGTTCCTTCCGTGGGCGATGAGCAGGAGTACTTCCTGATCAAGAAGGACGCTTACCGCAAGCGCAGGGACCTGGTCATCACCGGTCGCACCCTCTTTGGCGCCGCTCCCTGCAAGGGCCAGGAGCTCGAGGAGCACTACTTTGGCGCTATCCGCCCCACCGTCTCGGCCTATATGAAGGACCTGGACGATGAGCTGTGGGCGCTTGGCATTCCCGCCAAGACCAAGCACAACGAGGTCGCTCCCTGCCAGCATGAGCTCGCCCCTGTCTATGGCGAGGTCAACGAGGCCATCGACCAGAATCTGGTCATGATGGAGAAGATGAAGCTCATCGCCTCCCGCCACGACTTGGTCTGCCTGCTGCACGAGAAGCCCTTCGAGGGCATCAACGGTTCGGGCAAGCACAACAACTGGTCGCTTGGCACCGAGTCCGAGAATCTGCTCGATCCGGGCGACACCCCGCTCGACAACCTGCAGTTCATCGTCTTCCTCACCGCGGTGATCGAGGCCGTCGATAACTATCAGGAGCTCCTGCGTGCCTCCGTTGCCTCGGCCGGCAACGATCATCGTCTGGGCGCCAACGAGGCTCCTCCGGCGATTATGTCCATCTTCCTGGGCGACCAGCTTACCGAGGTCGTTGAGAAGATCATCGATGGCAAGGCTTCCGTCCATGCCACGCGCGGCGTGCTTGACCTGGGTGCCGATACCCTGCCCAAGTTGATGCAGGACAACACCGACCGCAACCGCACCTCCCCGTTTGCCTTCACCGGCAACAAGTTCGAGTTCCGTGCCTGCGGCTCCGAGCAGAACGTCTCCGACTCCAACCTGGTGCTCGATGCTGCCGTGGCCAAGTCGCTCAAGTCCTTCGCCGACGCACTCGAGGGTACGCCCGAGGATAAGTTCCAGGACGCCGCGCTCGAGTACTGCAAGAAGGTCCTGACTGACCACCAGCGCATCCTCTTCTCCGGCGATGGCTACTCCGACGAGTGGCCCATCGAGGCCGAGAAGCGCGGCCTTGCCAACAACAAGACCACGGCCGATGCCCTGCCCGCCTTTGTTTCCGATAAGGCTATCGCGCTCTTTGAGGAGACGGGCGTCCTGACCAAGGCCGAGGCTCAGTGCCGCTACGACTGCAAGCTCGAGAAGTACAACAAGCTCATGAACATCGAGGCTACCACGATGGTTCGCGAGGCGCGTCGTACCTATCGCCCGGTCATTACCGCCTATGCCACCAAGGTCGCTAAGGGCCTTGAGACTATCCGCGCCGCCGGCGCCGAGGCCGCCATGCAGTGTGAGCAGAATACGCTCAACAAGCTTTGCAACGGCATCACCACCATCAACGACTCCATCAAGGCGCTCGACGCCGTGCATCAGAAGGCCGAGGGCCTCGATGGTCAGGAGCAGGCCAACGTGTACGCACACGAGGTCGTTCCCGCTATGGATACGCTGCGCGCCGCCGTGGATGCCATGGAGGAGATCGTGGCCGCCGACTACTGGCCGGTCCCGACCTACGACGACATCCTGTTCTACGTGTAGAGCATAACTGACATATCGTTACGGTATTGAGCCGGGGTCCGCATCATGCGGGCCCCGGTTTTTGTTTGCGAAGGACGTTTAGGAGTCCGTTTTGCAACTGATTCGCCCACGTAATAAGGGGCCGTGGGCAAAAAACGTCAAATATGAGTACTGTCACAAGTCCTGTAACATTATTTATTTGCAAAATATGTAGCGTTACGCAACATATGTCCAAGTACTTAGCCGATAAACGTCTGCAATTTTTCCGCCGTAGGACGCCTGACGGCTAAATCGCCTTCTGAAGGCATGAAATCGCTGTAACTAAAATGGTAACAGTACTCATATTTGCCATTTTTTGACCACAGGCCTTGCGATGATGCCGGGATCCGCACCCTGTCGGGTTCGAATCCCGGCATATCGGTAGCAAAAAGCCCGCTACCGAATTGGTGACGGGCTTCACATCTCAAATGGTGCCCCCAGCGGGATTCGAACCCGCGATATCCACCTTGAAAGGGTGGCGTCCTTGGCCGCTAGACGATGGGGACAGCGGGAAAGAGTATAGCAGACTTTTTTGCCGGCGCGTATATCGTTGGCAAACTGGAAAACCACCACATAGGAGCTGGCTCTCTATCCCGATCATCAAACATCTCAACCTGTAACATCTGGGCTGATAAATCGGCTCTATGTGTTACAGATCGAGACAAAAGGCAGGCGTCGAGACGAACATCTCATTCTGTAACAGTAAGACGACTCTTAACGGTCTAGATGTTACAGATTGAGACAAACCGCTGGGACGGGTCAAAACCACCACAAAGGTGCCTGTCCCCTTTATGGTTGTGAGGTGCTAGGGGAGGAGCTTCATGGCGGCGTCGTGGGCGGCGTGCTCGTAGGTGTCGTCGAGGGGTTTGAGCGGCAGCAGGGCGGCGGCCTGTGCGTCGCCGCGGCGCTCGAGGGCGTGCGCGATCAGCCAGTCGGCGAGCTCGGGGTTCTTGGGCAGTGCCGGTCCGTGCAGGTACGTGCCGATGACGCCCTTGTAGATGAGGCCCTCAAGGCCATCATCGCCGTTGTTGCCGGTGCCCGTGACGACGGACGTTCCGAGCGGCGTGGCATCGGCGTCCAAAAGCGTGCGGCCGCCATGGTTCTCGAATCCCACAAAGGGCTCAGGTGCCAGATCGGTTTTGACGGCTACGTTGCCGATCAGGCGGTCGGAGCCGCGTACGGTTTCGACGGCAATGACCCCCAGACCCTCGATGCGATCCTCGCCCATATAGTACGAACGGCCGAGCAGCTGATAGCTGCCACAGATGGCAAGCAGCGAGCCGCCGTCCTCAACATAGGCCGCGACCTTGTCTTTTTGGGCGAGCAGCTCGTGTGCCACGGCTAGCTGGTCGCGGTCGGAGCCGCCACCCATCATGAGGATATCGGCATCGGTCAAATCAAGCGTTTCGCCCATACGGACCTCGTCTACACGCGCGGGAATGCCACGCCAGGCGCAACGGCGCTCGAGCGCGATAACATTGCCGCCGTCGCCGTAGAGGTTAAGGGCATCGGGATACAGGTAGACGATGCGCAGCGGGCGCGAAAGCTCGGCTGGTGCGATGCCGACAGGAAGAGCGCTGCCGTCGGCACGGGCTACGGCGCGCCCGGCAACAGCGTCGGAAGTGGCGCCCTTCAGTCCGTCGAGCTCTTTGACCAGCGGTGGGAAGGCCGTGTAGTTAGCGACGGCGTAGAAGGTGTCATTGGCGGCCTCGTCTGCCACGGCGCCAATTTCCTGCGCGACGTCCGAGATAATCGCGGCATCGATGCCGGCGTACTTGAGGCGCACCTGCATGTCGTGCGCACGCGTGCCTCCGGCAAAGGCGACAAGACCCGGCGTGTCGGCGATGCGCTCAAAGTCGACGTCGTAGATCCACGAAACATCGTGGCCGTCGGCGTCGTTGTCGTTAAGGAAGAAGGCGCAGAGCCTGCCGCCTGCCGTCTTGATGGACTGGATTTGTCGATCGAAGCCTACGGGATTCTTAGCCAGGTTGGCCTCGACGGTGCGGCCGGCGATATCCCAGCGCCCCATACGACCACCGGCGGGCACATAGGCATCGAGCGTAGGCTGTAGAAGCGCCGTGTCTACGCCTAACTCGTGCGCGGCAAAGAAGGCGGCGGCAACGTTATAGACCATGTACAGGCCGTTGTAGCGTGTGGCGATGTGTGCAGCAGCCGCGTCGGGCGCAGATCCAAAGACCAGGTCAAAGCCGTAGCCGTCGCAGCCGAGCTCCACGCCCGTCACGCGACGGACCAGCGCGGGACGGGCCCAGCCGCACGAGGGGCAATGGTAGGCGCCGAGCTGGCCGTATTGCACGTAGTCATACTCCAGCGGCGCGTTGCACTGTGAGCAAAAACGTGAGTCGCTAATACGGTCGGACTCGGTGTTGGTGGCGCCGTCGATGCCAAAGGCAATGCTCGCGTTGGGAACGCGCGCGGCAATCGAGGCGCACAGCGGATCGTCGGCGTTGTAGATGAGCGTTGTCGTCGGAGAGAGCTCCAACGCATGGGCGATGACGTCTTGGGTATGGTCGATCTCGCCGTAGCGGTCTAGCTGGTCGCGGAACAGGTTGAGCAGCACAAAGTACGTCGGCTTGAGCTTGGGCAGAACGCGTACGGTGTAAAGCTCATCGCATTCAAAAACGCCCACGCGCTTGCCGCTGTCAGTGTGCTTAAGGCCACTGCGGGCCTCGAGCAGAGCACCCACCACACCGGGCTCCATATTGTTGCCGGCACGGTTGCACACCACGGTAGCACCGCTGGCGGCAACGGCATCGGCGATGAGGTTGGAGGTGGTGGTCTTGCCATTAGTGCCGGTGATCACCACGCTGCGGTCGACAAGGCCCGCGAGGTCGCTCAGCAACTCGGGGTCGATCTTCATGGCGATACGGCCGGGGAGTACGCCACCCTGGCGCTTAAGGACGGAGCGCAGCCCCCAGCGGGCGATATCGCTCGAGGTGCAGGCAAGAGATGAGCGGAGGTTCATGAAACCGTTCCTAACGTAAACGACATGGTCGGGTCGAGTGCGTCACTAAAAACCGTAGCGGCGCGCAAATTCCTGGGCAAGCTGCGACACGTCTTCGCAGGCATTGGCCCAGGGGGCAAAGTCGGGAGTGTCCGAGATAATACCGTCCGCTTCCCAAACGGCCTGGTGCGAAAGATCCCAGGGATCGTGTGGCTCGGGCCGGCAGGGAAGGTACGGTGTCTGGTACATGGGGTTCAGTAAGAAGAACGCACCGCCCTCGCAACGGTTGGCAAACTCACGCAGCGCGCGTGTCGCCGGGCGCATCTTGTTTGTTTTGAACAGCAGAATCGTGCGGGCGAGCAGATACCAAGGAGAGTTCTCGAGCGCGTCAGCCCCGATCTCTTCCTCGAGCTGGTGGGCCAGGGCAAAAAAGCCGTCTTGGTCTTCCAGGCGAGCGAGGGCGAGCAACACGGTGCCTGCGGCTCGGGTGGGGTAGCCTTCCGCCTTAAGGACGCGGCAGGCGTAGTTGGCGGCAGCACGGTAGCGGGCGCTCGCCATGCACAGCTGCGAGATGGCCTCGAGCGTATGAAGCCACCCGATAAGAGCCGGCTCGCTCACGGTAAGGTCTGCTGCGGTGACACCATCGGCCAAAACATTATTGGCCCAGTAGTGCGGGGCTTCCATGTCGAACCCGGGCACGCTTTGCTGCAGGTAATCGGCCGTGGTCGCCTCGAGCTTCATCAGATCGCCCAGGCAGGCGTCGACGGGCGTGTCCGCCAAAATGATGGCGAGCAGCTGGGCATCGAGGACATGCGCATCGATGCGGACGATCTTGAGCAGCTCATCACGCATATCGTCGAACAGGCGGTTGCGCGTCTGCTCAAACTCCTCGTCGCTGCCCATGTCCTCGATGCGATGGAGCTCGTCGAGCAGGTGGCGATGAACACCGGCATAGGACAGCAGCGCCTGGGCATGCTCGGACTGCGCATACTTATGAGGGTTGACGTTCACGTCGTTATGGACAAGCTCGCGTGCTGCATCGGTGAGTTCGGGGTGCGACGCAACGTAGGCGCGCTCCAGGTAGGCGGGGATGTAGACGCTCGGATCCATTAGAGGTCTCCTCCCTTAAACGGCAAACCCTGCTCGGCCGCCCGCAGTATGCGCTCATCGATTTGGGAACGCACGATATCGTTGGTGGCGACCCAGGCGGCAAAACTGGCGTTGTCGGGGGCGCCCAGGCCCTCCTGCAGTACCGGCGTCGCCTCGGACAGCGCAAGGACAAGTTCGTCGGTGGAGCCCACACCCACGTTGACGCGGGCATAGACGCCATCGGGAAACTCGGTTTGGAAGTAGAGCGCCTCGGCTGCGTGCGGGCACGAACGCACAAGGATACGCAGGTAGTGCTCGGCGCCCTCGTAGTCCAGCTCACGCCAGGCAGCGCTCATCAGCGCGATGAGCGTCCACGGGTCCAAGTCGCGCTCCGCATCCTTGGGACGACGGCGCAGCGGCGTGTTGGCGAGATAGGGGACGGAGTGGGCAGAGTGAAAGCGCTTGAGCTCCTCAGCGGGGTATTCGAGCTTTGCCATGGCGAGCATTGCGGTGTGGCGGACGCCGGCCGGATCGTTGGGGGCAAAGTCGAGGCTGCGATTTGCGGCTTCGAGCGACATGCGATAGCGGCCGCTAATGAGGGCGCGCGATGCCAAGGCGGCAAGCCAGCGCAGATAGGGGCGGCGCGTAAGGTCGCCTGCGGCCTCGCGCTCGTAGGGGTCCTGCGCCGAGGCGATCTTGAGCGCCAGGTCGTGCTCCACCTCGTCGCACTTGGACACCAGATACTGCACGTATTCCTCGTTGGATTCGGCGGTGAGCGCCGTCAGCATGCGTTGGGCATCCCAGTTGGCCGGGTCGAGCGCGGCTGCCTCGCGAAGCATGTTCTCGGCAGCTGCCTCTTCTTGCTCTGCTTGGGTATCGTCAGGGATAAAGGGAATGCGGTAGTCGACAGCCTCGACCACCTTGGCAATGAGGTGCCCGGCGCGGTCGCGGTCGTGCACGATGAGCGGTGCGGGGTTGCGGGTGAATTGTTCCATCAGACGCTCTACGGCGGCAGCGTCGGTGAGCGGGATATTATCGCGGCGCAAGGCCTCAAGAACGAGGCGATGGCAATCCTCTTGAATGGGATCGAATGCCATGGAGCCTCCTTTGCTGCGGTTAGGGTTCAAATGTTTCTATATAAGGTTCTAGTTTACCCGCATGTGGCACACCGGGGGTGCCGCACTTGGACTTGCACCTTTGCACCACGAAGACGGATGTCGCACAAATGTCGGCACCTTGGACGACCGAGTGGTATCACGGTGCCGCAAACGGTCGATTTTTGGCGGCGAACGGTGCATATTTTGGAGGGGCACCGTCCTGCCCGGGATATGTGGTCAACCTTGATAAAACGTTTGCCCAGCTTGGGAGTATGAATGCCGCACAAGGGTCTTCAGGGATAGAAAAAACGTTTCATCATTGGCGGCTTTAGGTGAATAACTGACCAACCAGAACGGTAAAATAGTGTTTGTCTGAGCGTTGAGACGTTTAGACATCGCGCATTGTCATCGCCGGCAACGCGCAAAACGGTCCTAACGGAGCCAATCGGGTGCTCCGTTATATACGCAAGTCTAAGAGGGGCTTGTTTAGGAGGCACAGTATGGGACGTTTTACCAATCCTCGCGATCTGTACTTTGGTGAGGGCGCTCGCCACGAGGTGAAGAACCTCAAGGGCAAGAAGGCCATCATCGTTTCTGGCGGCAGCTCTATGCGCCGTGGCGGGTTCCTGCAGGACGTTGAGGCCGACCTCAAAGAGGGCGGTTTCGAGGTCAAGCTGTTCGAGGGCGTCGAGTCCGACCCGTCCATCGAGACGGTCATGAAGGGCGCCGAGGCCATGCGCGAGTTCGAGCCCGACTGGATTATCGCCATCGGCGGCGGCTCGCCCATCGATGCCGCTAAGGCCATGTGGGTCTTCTACGAGTATCCCGAGGAGTCCTTCGATAACATCATCCAGCCGTTCAGCTTCCCCGAGCTGCGTCAGAAGGCTCATTTCTGCGCCATCTCCTCTACCTCCGGCACCGCTACCGAGGTCACCGCGTTCTCCGTCATTACCGACTACGCCAAGGGCATCAAGTACCCGCTGGCCGACTTCAACATCACCCCTGATGTCGCCATCGTCGACCCCGAGCTCACCTACACCATGCCCGCCAAGCTGTGCGCTCACACCGGCATGGATGCTCTGACCCACTGCATGGAGGCCTACGTTTCCACCTGCGCCTCTATGTTCACCGACGCCAACGCTCTGCACGGCATCCGCGAGATCGTCGAGTGGCTGCCCAAGTCCTATGCTGGCGACCATGAGGCCCGTCAGCACATGCACGAGGCTCAGTGCATCGCCGGTATCGCCTTCTCCTCGGGCCTGCTCGGCATCGTTCACTCCATGGCTCACAAGACCGGTGCTGCCTTCGAGAACGGCCACATCATCCATGGTGCCGCTAACGCCATGTACCTGGGCAAGGTCATCCAGTGGAACTCCAAGGACCCGCGTGCTGCCGAGCGTTACGCTTACGTGGCCAAGGAGATCCTGCACCTTCCCGGCGAGACCAACGAGGAGCTCATTGCTGCGCTCGTCCAGAAGATTCGCGACCTCAACGACCAGCTCAACATTCCGCAGTCCATCAAGGATTACGCGAATGGCGGCGTGAAGGTCGACGCCGAGAACCCGCAGATGGTTTCCGAGGAGGAGTTCCTCGCGAAGCTCCCCGAGATCGCCGCGAACGCCGAGCAGGACGCCTGCACGCCCGAGAACCCGCGTGAGACCAAGGCTGCCGACTTCGAGAAGATCCTCAAGGCTTGCTACTACGACACCGACATCGATTTCTAATCGACTCTTGTTATCGTAACGAGGGGCTCCGCACGTATCCGTACGGAGCCCCTTTCTTTTTTAGAGAATGGGATAGTTATGGCTGCAATTTTCAATAGCCCCAGCAAGTACATCCAGGGTCCGGACGAGCTCGCCAAGCTCGGCTCCTATGTCGAGCCGCTCGGCGCTAAGGCCCTCGTCATCGTGACGCCTTCGGGCAAGAAGCGCGTCGGTGCCAAGATCGAGGGCGGCTTTGCCGAGGCCAAGGCCGAGCTGCTGTTTGAGGACTTTAACGGTGAGTGCTCCAAGGGCGAGGTCGATCGCCTGGTTGCGCTCGCCCGCGACAACGGCTGCGACATCATCGTCGGCGTCGGTGGCGGAAAGATCCTCGACACCGCAAAGGCCGTCGCCTATTACCTGGAGTCCCCGGTTATCATTTGCCCCACCATTGCTTCGACCGATGCACCGTGCTCGGCACTTTCGGTGCTCTATACCGATGACGGCCAGTTCGACAAGTACCTCTTCCTTAAGGCGAACCCCAATATCGTCCTTATGGATACGACGGTTATCGCGGCGAGCCCGGTGCGTCTGACGGTTTCCGGTATGGGCGATGCGCTCGCAACCTATTTCGAGGCTCAGGCGACGCACGATGCCGACGGCGGCACCTGCGCCGGCGGCAAGGGCGGAATGGCCGGCCTAGCGCTCGCCAAGCTCTGCTATGAGACGCTCATGGCCGATGGCGTCAAGGCCAAGGTTGCGCTGGAGAAGGGTGCGCTTACGCCTGCCGTGGAGCATATCATCGAGGCCAATACGCTGCTTTCGGGCATTGGCTTTGAGAGCTCGGGCCTTGCTGCTGCTCATGCCATCCACAATGGCCTGACGATGCTGCCCGAGTGCCACAACATGTACCACGGCGAGAAGGTCGCCTTCGGCACCATCGTCCAGCTGGTACTCGAGGATGCTCCGACCGAGAAGCTCGAGGAAGTCTTGGGCTTCTGCATTGAGCTGGGTCTGCCCGTTACGCTCAAGGAGCTGGGCCTTGCCGAGGTTACGCGCGAGAAGGCCATGGTTGTTGCCGAGGCCGCCTGCGCGCCCGATGACACCATGTGCAACATGCCGTTTGAGGTGACGCCCGAGATGGTCGCAAACGCCATCCTGGGTGCCGACGCATTGGGCCACTACTATCTCATGGATGAGTAAATCAAGCTAAGGAAGGGGCAAAGCCAGCAGATGGCTTTGCCCCTTTTTGCTATGGTGCAAAGGGGTCAGGTTAGTTTGCACCAATCGTTGTTTGATGAAGGGCGGATTCTCGCATGGCGCTTCCCATGGTTTATGGCGGTCCCGGCCGGTATGTTCAGGGGCCGGACGAACTTTCGCGTCAGGGCAGGTATTTGTCATGGTTGGGCTGCGCTGCCTATGTCTTGTTTGACCAGGGCACCGAGGATCGACTGTGTAGGCAGATCGTCGATGGATTTCTGGATGAAGATCTAAGCGAGCCGTTCTTTAAGATTTATAACGGTCCGTGTACGGAAGAGGCCGTTGTCGAAATGGCTAAGGAAGCCCAGGCTGAGTATTGCGACATGGTGGTGGGTATTGGCGGCGGCAAGATGCTCGATATCGCCAAGGCCGTTGCGTTTTATGCCGAGTTGCCGTTGTGCGTATGCCCCACGGCGGCTTCGATGGACGGTCCGTGCAGCGCGATTTCGGTGCTGTATCACGAGGATGGGTCGTTCGACCGCTATCTGATGCTCGAGAAGAATCCAGACCTGGTCGTGGTCGATACCAGCGTGGTCGCGGCGGCCCCGCTGCGTATGACGGTCGCTGGTATGGGCGATGCGCTGGCAACGTACTTCGAGGCGCGTTCGTGCGCCGCGGCGCACGGCGCCAACGAGCACGGCGGCGCGCCGGGACACTTGGCCTTGGTTGCGGCTCGTGCCTGCTATGACACGCTTATGGAGTGCGGCGTCGCTGCCAAGCGCGATCTCAGAAAGGGACGTATATCGCCGGCGGTTGAGCGTCTGATCGAGTGCAATATTCTGCTCTCGGGTGTTGGCTTTGAGAGTGGCGGCCTAGCGCTCGCCCATGCCATTGCCAACGGCCTGACGATTTTGCCCGAGTGCAAGGCCATGCATGGTGAGGCCGTGGCATTTGGCTTGGTGGTGCAGCTGCGCCTGGAGCGTGCGCCCGAGCTTGATCAGGTGCTCGAGTTTTGCCAGCGCGTCGGCCTGCCGACGACGCTCGCGGAGCTGGGCCTTGGCGGGATTTCCGATGCTGACCTGATGAGCGTTGCGGATGCGGCCTTTAGAAACGAACGCAATATGGCCAACGAGCGGGCCAAGGTGACCAGGCAAAAGCTCGCCGAGCTCATGCGCGAGGCATAGTTTGGCGCTTGATTGACCTTGTGCAATCGAGGCGGCGATAGGCCATGGGCTATTTGCCGCAAAGATGCTCCGCGTGTAATTTGCCCGAGGCGTGGGCCGATAGCGTATCATTATCTCTTGCTTGTTTGCACTGCTCAGGGAGGGGCCGCGCATGGCGCAGGAACACGATCTGTTTGATGACATTATCGAGATCAGCAAGGGTTTCGACTTTCTTAAAAACCCGCTTGGCGGCGTGACCGATGCACTCGATCCATCGGCGCCGCAGTGGAATCCTGCCGACTACAAGGAGCGTCCGCGCGGCAACACTATTCCGTGCTTGACCTGCAAAAACGAAAAGAGCGGCTGCACCGCGTGCATGGACGTGTGCCCGGTCAACGCTATCGAGGTCGAGGAAGACTCCATCGAGATCCTCGACTCCTGTCGCAAGTGCGGCCTGTGCGCCGCTGCCTGTCCGACCGAGGCAATCATCTCGCCGCGCTTGGCGCCCAAAAACCTGTATGACGATATCGTCTCTGCTGCTACGAGCCACGAGACCGCTTACGTCACCTGCACACGCGCCCTTAAGCGCATGCCGCGCAAAAACGAGGTCGTCGTTGCCTGCGTGGGCGATATCACGGCAGAGACTTGGTTTTCGGTGCTGGCCGACTATCCCAACGTGAGTGTGTATTTGCCGCTGGGTGTGTGCGAAAAATGCCGCAACACCGGCGGTGAGGACATTCTGGGCGAGGCGATTGCGAAGGCCGAGGAGTGGTCCGGCACGGGTATGGGCCTGGAGGTCGACCCCAAGAGCCTCAAGTGCCATAAGCGCCGCGAGTACGAGCGCAAGGAGTACATGGAAAAGATCGCCCGCACCACGGGCCTGACGGTGACCAAGCTCAATCCGGCGACGGCGGCGCTGGCCTCGGTGACGCAGAAGTTGAAGGCCCACCGTCACCAGATCACGCAGCTCGAGCGCACGCTCAACACCATGTGCGGCACCACGACGACCAAGCGCCGCCGTTCGCTCACCCACGGGCGGCAGCTGGTGCTCTCGACATTGCAAAACCATCCCGAGCTTGCCCAGAACATGCAGGTGAGCACGCCGGAGTGCGATTTTGACAAGTGCACCTCTTGCGGCGAGTGCGTCAATGTATGCCCCACGTTCGCCTGCGATTTGGTGGGAAGCGGCCGCTTTGCGTTGGAGTCCACGTATTGTTTAGGCTGCGGTGCCTGTGTCAAGGTTTGTCCCGAGCATGCGCTCAAGCTTGTTGAGCACGACGCGTCCAATCTGGTCGTTGTCGATCCCGAAGCCGAGGAAAAGGCCGCCCAGAAGGCGAAGGCTCACGAAGAAGCTGAGAAGGTCAAGGCCGAAGCAAAGGCCAAACTCGACAAGATGCTCGATCAGGTGGAGAAGCTCGCGGACTAGCTAAAAGAGCGTAAATGATGGCCGGTGGGGCAGGTGCTGTCCCACCGGCCAAAAAAGTTGCGGTGGAATAGTTCCTGTTTTGCCCTTAAGCTGGCAATTCTAGGAACTATCCCACCGCAACTAATAGATGGTTAGTTCATGCTGCTTTGGTGGCCGGTTCGACCGGTGCCGTTGCGCGTCACGGTTTCATGGAGTAAAAAGAAGCTGGGAACCTGCTTTGTCTCGGTGTATTCCATAAGGATGCCGTCGGCGTTGTAGGTCTGTCCGCGTACAACGGCGAGTGCGTTAAAGTCGTCGAGATCGAGTACGCGTGTATCCTCGGGCGTGGGATGCTCAATCGTTACGTCGCGTTTGCCCGTGGCAATCTTAATGCCAAGGTCTTCTTCGAGGTAACGATAGATCGAGTCGTTGACAATCTCGGGTGTCAGCCCCGGTACCTGCGAGCTTAGGTAATAGGAGTCGTCGGAGCACACGGCATGTCCGTCTGCATAACGGATGCGTTTGGCGCGTGTGAGCTCACACCCTTCGGGAAACCCGGTAATCTTGGAGAGTGCCTTGCTACAGACGAGGAGCTCAAAGACGGTGGTGACAGTCTTGAGCTCAAAGCCTCGGCTGGTCGCGATTTCCTTAAAGGTCTCGAGTCCGCCGCCGCCACGACTCTTCTCGTCACTGATGTTGCGAATGACGCGCATGCCTTTGCCTTGCTGGGGGAGCACGTAACCATCTGCCGCAAGCATCGAGATGGCGCGGCGGACCGTCATGCGCGAACAGTCAAACAGCTGCGTGAGCTCAGTCTCCGAAGGCAGATAGCTCTGATAGGCGTATGTGCCGTCGTCAATCGACTGCTTCACGTTGTCATAAATAGTTTGGAAGATGGCTCGCGCCATGACGGTCTCCTAGAGCTGGGTGCGTGAACGACGGATGAGGGCCGCCCGCGCAGGTGTCGATCGATTTACTTGCTGGGGTCGATTATATATTTACCCATGGCGCGCAGGGCTGGGTCTGACAGGATGGCACCGAGCTCGTCGAGGGAAGCCACCTTGGCGACCATCGAGGATACGTCGAGCCTGCCAGAGTCGATGAGCTCGAGCGCGCGACGCTGTGTGTAAGGGTTGATGTAGGACGAGGTGAGCACGAGCTCCTTCTGGAAGACCTCGAAGGGCTTGACGGTGATTGTCTCATCGGGCTTGGTGAGGCCGAACATCATGACCGTAGCCTTGTGGCCGGCGATCTGGATGGCCTGCTCGATGGTGACGGGCTTGCCGACGCATTCGATTACAACATCGACGTTGCCGACGCCCTCCTGCTTCAGGCGGGCCGGGACGTCCTCGTGGATGGAATCAATTGCCAGGTCGGCGCCGAGTTTGAGCGCAACCTCGCGCTTGCCTTCGACGGGTTCGAGCAAGACGACCTTGGTGGCGCCGGCGTTTTTGGCGAGCTGCATCATGAGTAGGCCGATCATGCCACCGCCGATGACGACAACCGTGCTGCCGGGCTTGATGTTGCACATATCGATGCCGTGCAGGCAGCACGCCACGGGCTCGGTCATGGCGCCCTGCTCGAAGCTGGTGTGTTCGCCCAACTTGTAGACTTGCTGCATATCGACGGAGCAGTACTCCGCAAAGCCGCCGTTAACGGTGGTGCCGTAGCCGGTCATATGCTCGCAGTAGTGGTTGATTCCGTCACGGCAGGGTTCGCAGCAGCCGCAGGGATGGTTTGGGTCGATGCACACGCGATCGCCCGGCTTAAAGCCGGTGACATCGCAGCCCACGGCCTCGATAACGCCAGCGAACTCATGACCAAGGATTGTGGGCGGGGTAACGTCGGCTGCGCCCTTGTCGCCTTCATAGATATGCACGTCGGTGCCGCAGACGCCGCAAGCTTTGACGTTGATCAGAACGTCACGCTTGCCCACGGCCGGTTTTGTCGAATCCTCGACCCTGAGATCGTGCTTTCCATAGAAGACCGCGCTTTTCATGGTGACTCCTTAACGTGGCGGTGAATGTTGTAATGAAGTATAGGTATGCAAACATCCTTATACAAGCCTATCTAGACAAGTTGATAAATATTTTGTTTTAGAAGTTTTAGACAAACAGGCAATAACAGGCAAAACCTTTGAAATAAACCGTTCATCGTCAATTATCGACCGTTGACCGAACATAGAAACCGTATTAACTTGTCTAGATAAGTGATATGATAAAAATAGAAGCGCAAGAAGTCAGGGAAGCGGGCCCACCCGTCCTATTGCACGAGGTACACGCAAACGGCGCGTCTGCGGTCTCGAGTGAAGCCAAAACCGCAGCGCTCCGAATGAAGAGAGGGGGATTCCCCGTCATGATGCAAAAGATACAACGTTTCGGCGGTGCAATGTACACGCCTGCAATTCTTTTCGCATTTTCCGGAATCGTCGTCGGCCTGGGTACGTTGTTTACCACCGAGGCGATCTTTGGCGAGATGGCCACTGCGGGTCATCTTTGGTTTGATTGCTGGAATGTGCTGCTCCAGGGTGGTTGGACGCTCTTTAACCAGATGCCGTTGCTGTTTTGCGTAGCGTTGCCAATCTCGCTCGCGAACAAGCAGAACGCTCGCTGCTGCATGGAGACTTTGGCCATCTACCTTACCTTCAACTACTTTGTAAGCACAATCTTGGGGCAGTGGGGCCCTGTCTTTGGTGTTGACTACTCTGTCGAGGCGGGCAGCGGTACTGGTCTTGCCACTATCGCAAGCATCAAAACGCTTGACATGGGCATCATGGGCGCGCTCATTATCTCTGGTATCGCCACGATGCTGCATAACAAGTTCTTCGACACCGAACTTCCTGAGTGGCTGGGCGTGTTCTCGGGCTCCGTGTTCATCTATATGATCGGTTTCTTCGTTATGGTTCCGGTCGCTCTTATCGCCTGCCTGGTGTGGCCGCATGTTCAGGCTGCTATCGCCGCCTTCCAGGGATTCATCCTTTCTGCCGGTACGTTTGGCGTGGGCGTCTTTGCTTTCTTCGAGCGCGTGCTGATTCCTACAGGCCTGCATCACTTTATCTATACGCCGTTCTATTACGACAACGCGGCGGTCAACGGCGGCATCTTTGCCGCTTGGGCCAACATCCTGCCCCAACTGGCTGCCGATCCGAGCATTGCTCTTAAGGATGCCGCACCCTGGGCTGCCTATACCTGCCCTGGTTGGACTAAAGTCTTCGGCTCGCTTGGCGTCGCCATTGCGTTTTATATGACCGCCAAACCCGAGCGCAAGCAGCGCGTCAAGGCTCTGCTCATTCCCGTCACCCTTACCGCTATGCTTTGCGGTATCACCGAGCCGCTTGACTTCACCTTCCTGTTCATCGCGCCCGGCCTGTTCGTCGTCCACTGCGTGCTCGGAGCGCTCGGCTGCATGGCTCAAAACCTCCTTGGCGTCGTGGGCATCTTCGACGGCGGCATCATCTCGATGCTCTCGTGGGACTGGCTGCCCCTTTGGGCCGCACACGGTCTGCAGTACACCATCTCCATCCTTGTCGGTCTGTGCTTTACCGCCCTTTGGGTCGTGGTCTTCCGTTTCCTGATCGTCAAGTTCGACTTTAAGACCCCCGGTCGCGAGGATGACGATGTTGAGGTCGAGCTCAAGTCCAAGGCCGACTACAAGCAAAAGCAGAGCGGTGCTGCTGCTGGCAAATCGGTCGCCCAGAGTAAAGATGATGAGCGCTTGGTGCTTGCCGAGAACATCCTCGATCTGCTCGGTGGCACGGATAACATCATCGATGTAACTAACTGCGCTACCCGTCTGCGCGTTAACGTCAAGGACAAGAGCGTCGTTGCACCCGAGGCTTCCTTCAAGGCGATCGGTACGCATGGCTTGGTGATCCAAGGTCAGTCAATCCAGGTCATCATCGGCCTTACCGTCCCGCAGGTTCGCGAGAAGTTCGAGAGTCTTCTGAAGTTCGAGAGTCTTCTGTAAACCATCGTCCATCGAAACAATCGGCCTTGCAGAGCCGGTATGCACCGCAAGGCCGATTCTAGAGATAAAAAACTCCACTTCTAGGTAACAATTCCAAACCGTACAGGCCGCGTGCGGGGATGGATTGAGCAAGCGGCCAGAATGAGGAGGACATCATGTCCAAGAAAAACTATGCCGTGACCATTGCCGGCGGTGGCTCTACCTTCACTCCGGGCATCGCTCTGATGCTGCTTGAGGAGCGCGACCGCTTCCCGGTCAACAAGGTGACCTTCTACGACAACAACGCCGAGCGCCAGGAGACCGTGGCCAAGGCCTGCGAGATCTACTTCCACGAGAACGCCCCCGAGGTTGAGTTCAACTACACCACCGACCCCGAAACCGCTTTTACCGGTACTGACTTCGTCCTCGCTCACATCCGCGTCGGCCTGTACGCTATGCGCGAGCTCGACGAGAAGATTCCTCTCAAGTACGGCTGCGTTGGCCAAGAGACCTGCGGTGCCGGCGGTATCGCCTACGGCATGCGCTCCATCGGCGGCGTCATCGAGATTCTCGACTACATGGAGAAGTACAGCCCCAACGCCTGGATGCTCAACTACTCCAACCCCGCGGCCATCGTCGCCGAGGCCTGCCGCGTGCTGCGCCCCAACAGCCGCATCATCAACATCTGCGACATGCCGATCGACCTTATGGATAAGATGAGCCGTATGTGCGGCATCAAGGATCGTCGCGAGCTGCAGTATAGCTACTACGGCCTCAACCACTTTGGTTGGTGGAGCAAAATCTACGACAAGGACGGCAACGACCTCATGCCGCAGATTAAGGAGCACATGGCTAAGAACGGCTACCTGGACGGCATCGAGCACGAGGCCGGTAAGGAGCAGCATGTCGAGGAGAGCTGGATTCACACCTTCGGCAAGGCCAAGGATATCTATGCTGTCGATCCCGAGACGATTCCCAATACCTACCTCAAGTATTACCTGTACCCGGACTATGTCGTTGAGACGTCTGACCCCAACTACACTCGCGCCAATGAGGTTATGGACGGCCGCGAGAAGAAGGTCTTTGGCGCTTGCCGCGACATCATCGCCAAGGGTACTGCCAAGGACGGCGGCTTTGAGCCAGATGTACATGCCAACTACATCGTCGACCTTGCCTGCGCACTGGCCGAGAATACGCTCGAGCGCTTCCTGCTGATCGTCCCCAACGATGGCGCTGTGCCCAACTTCGACCCGACGGCCATGGTCGAGGTACCTTGCATCGTCGGTTCCAACGGCTTTGAGAAGATCTGCCAGGGCCCGATTCCGCAGTTCCAGAAGGGCTTGATGGAGCAGCAGGTTTCCGTCGAGAAGCTCGTTGTCCAGGCTTGGGTCGAGGGCAGCTACCAGAAGCTCTGGCAGGCGCTCACGCTCTCCAAGACCATTCCTTCGGCGAGCGTTGCCAAGCAGATCCTGGACGAGCTCATTGAGGCCAACAAGGATTTCTGGCCCGAGCTTAAGTAAGGACTGCCGTCTCGAACCCTCACGCATCTCTGCTTCATTTGCGCCGCCGCGGTGTCCGGATTCGCCCGGATGCTGCGGCGGCGCTATACTTATGCAGTTTGAAGTACCTGTACCAAAAGGAGCTGTCGTGTCCCTTTCCATCGGTATCGTGGGCCTGCCCAACGTGGGCAAGTCGACGCTGTTCACCGCGCTTACCAAAAAGACCGGCCTTGCCGCCAACTACCCGTTCGCCACGATCGACCCCAACGTGGGTATCGTCGATGTGCCCGATAGCCGCCTGCAAAAGCTTGCCGACATCGTCAACCCGGGCCGCATTGTGCCGGCTACGGTCGAGTTTGTCGACATCGCGGGCCTGGTGAAGGGTGCCAACGAGGGCGAGGGCCTGGGCAACCAGTTCCTCGCGAACATCCGCGAGACGGACGCCATCTGCGAGGTCGTGCGCTACTTTAAGGACCCCAACGTCATGCGTGAGGTGGGCCGCACGGGCGAGTTCGTCGATCCCGCCGGCGATGCCGACACCATCATGACCGAGCTCATCCTGGCCGACATGGGCACGCTCGAGAAGCAGCTGCCCAAGCTCGAGAAGGAGGCCAAGCGCGACAAGGAGCTCATGCCCAAGTTCGAGGTGGCCAAGCGCCTGCTTGCCTGGCTCAACGAGGGCAAGCGCGCCGCATCCATGGAGATGACCGACGAGGAGCGTGCCGCCGCCAAGGGCCTGTTCCTGCTCACCATGAAGCCCATCCTGTATGTGGCCAACGTGGACGAGGATATGCTCAACGACGATCTGGCGCCCATCGATGGTGTCAAGCCGTTGCCCATCTGCGCCAAGATCGAGGCCGAGCTTTCCGAGCTCGATCCCGAGGACGCCGCCGACTACCTGGAGAGCCTGGGCCTGGAGCAGCCCGGCCTGGACGTGCTCGCGCAGGCCGCTTACAAGCTGCTCGGCCTGCAGTCGTTCTTTACGGCTGGCGAGATGGAAGTCAAGGCCTGGACGGTTCGTCAGGGTGCGACCGCTCCACAGGCCGCCGGTGTCATCCACACCGACTTTGAGCGCGGCTTTATTAAGGCCGAGGTCATTGGCTATGACGACTACATCGAGCTCGGTGGCGAGCAGGGCGCCAAGGCCGCCGGCAAGCTACGCATTGAGGGCAAGGACTATGTCATGGCCGATGGCGACGTCGTGCACTTCCGCTTTAACGTGTAAGGGCGACGCGCATGTTCAAATATGGCAAAAAAGCCGGCTACATGGGCATCGCGCTGCTGGTGCTTGCGGTGCTTCCGCTGGTGGTCGCAGCGTTTGTAATCCCCAACATTGGCCCCGAGGTGGCAACGAAGTTTAACGCAGCCGGCGAGGTGACGCGCTGGGGCAAGAGCTACGAGCTGCTGGCGCTGCCGGTGCTCAATTTGCTGCTGAGCGTGGCAACGTACTTTACGGCGGGACGCCAGGCCAAGAACAATGATGACTCCGCCGCCATGGCGCGCATCGTATGCGGGCGCTACCTGCGCAACGGTTGCATCACGGGTGTGTTCCTCAACGTGATCAACGTTTACTTTATGTACTCGGCGATTACCGGAACGGGCTTTGGCTTTGGTTTCTAGCTTGTCCTTTTAGGCAACGAGCCTGCACGCATATTCAATGGCTGCTGCGAGGCCGCCGCTCGATCGTGGTTTAAAGACCATGTCGGCGGCGGCCTCGTTTTCGTATCCGGCGCCGCGAAGGGCGAGTGCTATGCCGGCTTCTAAAAGGAGCGGCAGGCCGCGTTGGCTGGTTGCGATTACGGCAGCCTGATTGAGCGAGCAGCCGTGCGTTTGGCATTGAATGGCAAGTTCACCTTGCGCCGGGCAAGGGACCAGAACGGCGACGACGCGACTTGATAGCAATGCAAATGCTGTGCGCTCATCGGGCGAAAGGCATTCTGCTTCAACGACGACGAGCTTGGGCGGTGCGCTGTTTGTGCGAAGCGTGGCTCGGTACATGCGGACCGAAGAACCCGACATAGAAAACTCCTGTGTATTCGTTTAAACGTAAACTATAGTTTACGTTTTTGTTCAGCTCCATTTCAAACTCGGCTGCATGGACGAACGTGCGAAACAGATTCTTGGCAGGCGGGTCGAAGAGACGCGCAGGGACCTTGGTATCTCCAAGGTTGATTTTTGTGTGGCGACAGGAATCAGCCGACCCTACCTCGACCGAATCGAAGATGGGACGGCAAATTTCACGCTCAAGGTTCTATTTAAGATCGCGCCCGCACTCGGCATGACGGTGTCAGAACTTCTCGAAGGTATCGAATAGGGGATACCCGTCGACAACTGAATTACGCCATCGGGATGCGGTCGTGGTTGACTTGGCTGTAGAACAGACGCTGAATCTCGGTCGCATCACGTGACTGGCCGAGTGCCCACATGGTTTTGGCCACGAGCGTCTCGGTTGTCATATCGTCGCCGCGCAAAATACCCGGATGATCAGCGTAGGCGCGGCCGACCTCATAAACACCTAGGTCAAGGCCTTCCTCGGGGACCTGCGTGGTCATAACGACAGTGCGGCCCGAATCGACCCAGCGGAAAATTGCCTCCTGGAACGACTCACCGGACTCGCCAAACTCGGGGATACCGCCAATGCCAAAGGTCTCCAGGATTACAGCATCGTAGCTATTGGCAAGGGCATCGAGGATGCCCGGGTTTACGCCGGGCGTGAGCTTAAGGACAAACACGCGCGGGTCGATGCTGTCGTAGAAACGCACCGGGTTTTCGCCCTGATGCGTGCCGTGAAGCCCGTTGCGCACAATGCGGTCGTTGCGGATGTAGGCAATGGGCGGATAGTTGACGCTAATGAACGCGTTAAAGCTCATGGTGCGCTGCTTTCGGGCGCGCGTGCCGGCAATGGCTACGCCGCCAAACACGATGGAAACGTCGTGCGAGTGCTCGTCGAGCGCATAGAGCAGGCTCTGGTACAGGTTGAGCTTGGCGTCGGTAAAGGGGTTGCCCATGGGCTTTTGCGAGCCGGTGAGCACGATGGGCTTGGGGCTGTCCTGAATCAGGTAGGAAAGCGCTGCTGCGGTGTAGCTCATGGTGTCGGTGCCGTGCAGAATCACGAAGCCGTCGTGGTCGTCATAGCCTTCGACGATGACGTCGCGGATGCGCATCCAGTCGCTCGGGCGCATGTTGGTGCTGTCGATGTTCATGGGCTGCACGACGTCGAGCTCGCAGAGGCCCGAGATCTCGGGGACGCTCTGGGCGAGTTCCTCACCGGTCAGGGCGGGGGAGAGGCCGTTGCCGTCCTCGGTCGATGCGATGGTGCCGCCCGTGGCGATGAGAAGGATGCGCTTCATGCTGGTATTCCTATCGTATTTGCCGCCGCAGAGGCGGAGTCGTTCGGCAGTATTGTGGCACAGGGCGTCCAATGTTCAAACGTATTACATCATCTGTAGCGTTTGGTAACACTTCAATTGCCGTCAAATAGGGGCCCAGGTCGTGCGTTTGCCGTGCGCTGATGGCTGCGAGGGACGAGAAACCCCATATAACGTGTACACTATGAAAGTTATTTTTGTTCATTCACGCGGGTGGGCACCGGCTCCCCGCCAACAAGAGGGGGAAACCATGGATCAAAAGGCTTCCGCAAAGGTCCTCGTACTCGACTTTGGTGCGCAGTACGGTCAGCTCATTGCCCGTCGCGTCCGCGACCTCAACGTGTATTCCGAGATTGTGCCCTGCGACATCTCGGCCGATGAGATTCGCGAGATGAACGCCTCTGCGCTCATCCTTTCCGGCGGCCCGGCTTCCGTGTACGCCGAGGACGCTCCGTCCATCGATCCCGCCATCTTTGACCTGGGCCTTCCCGTCCTGGGCTTTTGCTACGGCCATCAGATCACGGCCGTGACGCTCGGCGGCAAGGTCGGTCACTCCGAGGTGGGCGAGTACGGCCGCGCCACCATCACGCGCACGGCCGGCGCCAAGCTCTTTAACTCCACGCCCATGGAACAGACCGTGTGGATGAGCCATCGCGACGCCGTTTCCGAGGTGCCCGAGGGCTTTACCGTTACCGCCAACACCGACGTGTGCCCGGTTGCCGCCATGGAGTGCGTCGAGCGCAAGATTTTCACCACGCAGTTCCACCCCGAGGTCAAGCACTCCGAGTACGGTCAGCAGCTGCTGAGCAACTTCCTGTTTGAGATCTGCGGCCTGGAGCCTAACTGGAGCATGGACAACCTGGTCGAGACCATGACGGCCGAGTTCCGCGAGAAGGTCGGTGACGACCGCGTGATTCTGGCCCTGTCCGGCGGCGTCGACTCCTCCGTCGTGGCTGCGCTGGGCGCTCGCGCCGTGGGTAAGCAGATGACCTGCGTGTTCATCAACCATGGCCTGCTGCGCAAGGGCGAGCCCGAGCAGGTGGAGGAGGTCTTCACCAAGCAGTTTGACGTCGACTTTATCCACGTCCACGCCGAGGACCGCTATGCCGAGCTTTTGGCCGGCGTGACCGAGCCCGAGGAGAAGCGCCGCATCATCGGTACGCAGTTCTGGAAAGAGTTCTTCGCCGTGGCGCAGCAGCTCGAGACCGATGGCAAGCCGGTCAAGTACCTGGCTCAGGGCACCATCTACCCCGACATCATCGAGTCCGGTGCTCGCAAGACGGGCGGCAAGACGGCCACCATCAAGAGCCATCACAACCTGATCCCGTTCCCCGAGGGCGTGCACTTCGACCTCATTGAGCCGCTCGATCACTTCTTTAAGGATGAGGTCCGCGCACTTGGTCTGGCGCTTGGCCTGCCGGGTCATATCGTGTTCCGCCAGCCTTTCCCGGGCCCGGGTCTTGCTATCCGCATCATCGGTGCAGTCGATAAGGAGAAGCTCGGGATCCTCAAGAACGCCGATGCCATCGTGCGCGAGGAGCTCGACGCCTATAACCAGCGTCTGTTTGAGCAGACTGGCGAGCGCAACTCCGAGCACAGCTGCTGGCAGTACTTTGCGGTCCTGCCTGACATCAAGTCCGTCGGCGTTATGGGCGACGAGCGCACCTACCAGCGCCCGATCATCCTGCGCGCCGTCGAGTCCAGTGATGCCATGACCGCCGATTGGGCCAAGCTGCCCTACGACGTGCTTGCCCGCATCTCCGGCCGCATCGTTGCCGAGGTTCCCGGCGCCAACCGCGTGTGCTACGACATTACGTCCAAGCCGCCTGCGACCATCGAGTGGGAATAAACGATATTCGTTGATTTCAAGCCTCTGACCTGCGAAAACAGGTCGGGGGCTTCTTATTTTGCAACCTCTGTGCAACCTTTGCGGTTTCGCGCCCCGTGAACAGGGGATGTAGCACTGTTCACGTCTGGGCCCATATCGGCACCGATCATTGCCCGCGCTGCTTCTGCTTGCGCTTCAGCTTCCGCTGCTCGAAGCACGTCGCCCGGGGTTCCTCGCCAGAGGAGAACTGACCGTTCCTTGCGAAACCGCGAGACCAGCTATATCCGCTTGCTGCGGGCTTGCTTGAGCCAGTTCCTCTTGAAAGAGCCTATACCTCCGAAGAACTTGTTGTGCGCCTCACCGTTCTCCTTGGCCTCGCACTTGACCAAGGCAAGTTCGATGGTGCAGAGGTAATCCGCCACTTGCTCGAGGCGGTAGTCGGTCATCGAGGTCTTGCGGCGTCGGACGACCCCTTTTGAGAGGACCTTGCCCACCGAGCCGTCTCGCCCACGGAACAGAAGGAGCGCATCCTCGCGACCTTCGGCGACCTGTGCTGCGAGATGGAGGGCTGCACCATCGCGCAGGGCCCTTTCCAAAGCGAAGTGTCGAGCCGAAGTGTTGAGCGTCGGCCCTGAATGTTCAATGACCGTTGGTTTCTGCCCCTCAAGTGGTGGACTTTTCCTCGGAGCTGTTGATTCCCCCACGCGCCCCCTTCCGTTCTCTGTTCTCCCCTTATACTCCTTGTACGAGGAGGTAAGAAGTCATGGACAAGATCGCACAGGACAGCTTGGCAAAGAAACCCGTCGACATGAGGGACAGGATTCTCGAGCATCTCGAGGCCCTCACCTCTGCCGTCTCGCTCGACGACCTTGCCCGTC
Source organism: uncultured Collinsella sp. (assembly GCA_958421655.1). Taxonomy (GTDB): domain Bacteria; phylum Actinomycetota; class Coriobacteriia; order Coriobacteriales; family Coriobacteriaceae; genus Collinsella. The sequence continues at coordinate 7,865 of CATZMG010000009.1, read as the reverse complement.
TGTCCACCTCCGACATCGCCGAGACGCTCATCATCTCCAGGAGCCTGGCGAGCCAGTACCTCAACGACCTTGTTCGCGCCGGCCTTGTGGTTAAGGTGGCGGGCAGGCCTGTCCGTTATTTTCATCGCCGCGCGTTCCAGAAGCGTTTTCAGGTAAAGCTCTCTGCAAGCGAGTACGCCTCGCTCGCCGACCTCATCCAGGCGACGGGAATCGCCGATCACCGCGACTTCGCGCGTGCCGTGGGCTTTGACCTGAGCCTCAGCTCCGTTGTCGAGCAGTGCAAGGCTGCGGTTCAGTACCCTCCGTTTGGCCTACCCATCCTCTTGAGCGGCGGCGTGGGTGTCGGTAAGTCTTTCCTTTCTCGCCTTGTGTACGAGTACGGCAAGAACCAGGGCTTGCTGTCCCGCGACTCCTCCTATGTGCGCATCGACTGCGCCGGGGTCCCGGATGCCGCCTCGTTCAACGGGCTTCTTGACGAGTCGATCGCGAAATCGCGCGGGGGTGTGGTTTTTGTCAACGGCATCGAGGCACTCTCTCCCTCTGCGATGGAGCACTGCCTTGCGACGGCCCTCGGGCTCGATGCCTCCCAGGATGCGCCGCGCGCTCGCCTCGTTCTTTCGACGACGCTTTCCGCCGATGACATGAAGGTTTCCTCGGCCTACAGCAAAATGCCCATCTGTGCCCGCGTTCCCTCACTCAAGGAGCGGACCCCCGAGGAGCGCGAGGATCTCATCTTGAGCTTCCTGCGCAGCGAGGGGTGCCGAATCGGTTCTGATGTGAAGATCAGCCGCGGCGCATACCGTTGCCTCGTGAACGCGGACTTTTCCGATAACATCGCCGGCTTGCGCGCCTGCGTGACGAACTGCTGCGCCAAAGCGTTCCTCAATCGCGAGGGCGACTACGTCGTCGTTCGCCCGTATCTTCTTCCCAGCGGGCTCCTCTCCTCCGCGCAGATCGATCAACAGCCCGACGATGGCGTTCTGATCGACGCGTCCCTGGATGCCGCCGAGAGCACAGGGCCGGTCGAGCAGGCGCTCGATGCCCTGTGCTCTCTCGATGAGCGATTCTGCGCCGGGGAGCTCTCTGTCTCCGAGCTCGTCTCGCAAGCTGTCTCCGCTGTGCGCGGCGTTGAGGATCACTTGATCTTCGGCCGCGGCGTTACCTCCTCGAGGTCGCGCGCCTTCGAGCGCATCGTGGGCGCGGTCCTTGCCGACGCAGGCTCTTCTTATGGCATCGAGCTTTCGAGGAAGGTCGCTTTTCTACTGGCCCAGGAGATTTGCCTGCAGTTGTGGCCGGGCATCGGCCTGGCTAAGCGAAAGTCTGCCTGTGCGGAGCAAATCTCCCATCTCCTCGGTGCCGTGACCTCCGAATTACCGTTTGCCTCGAGCGTCTCCGATCAGGTCGCCGCCAGCGTGGAAGGGGCGCTGGGAATCTCGCTCGATCACTTCACGAAGACGCTTCTGACGCTGTGCGTCGCATCGGAGTCTCGCGATGCGAAGGCCCTTCGGACGCTCTGCGTCATCTTGTCCCACGGCTACTCAACGGCGACGAGCATCGCCGACGCGGCGAACCGTATGCTCGGCATGCATGTGTACGAGGCTGTCGACATGCCCTACGACCAGCAGCTGAAGGACATCGTCGGTCCGCTCCAGCGCCTCGTCGACCGCCATTCCTACTGCACCGGGGTCGTGTTCCTCGTCGACATGGGCTCCTTGGAGGAGGCCTATAAGGCCCTCGAGAACGTTACCGACTCCACTATCGGCGTGGTGAACAACGTCTCTACCGGTCTTGCGCTCGAGATCGGGGTCGGGCTGCTCGGCGGCAAGTCCATCGCCGAGGTTCTTGGCGATGCGACCGCCGCGTGCGTGACGCACTGCAAGGTGATCGAGCGCATCAACCGTGAGGACGCCATCGTCTTCTGCTCCGAGTCCGGGGTCGACGCCGCGGAGAGGATACGCCAGCTCGTCTCGCAGAGCCTCCCGCGCACCATAGGCGCGCGCCTGCTCACGAGGCCCTTCAAGCAGCTCGTCGCGAACGGGTCGAATGACGCCGTTTTCTCCGAGCACCGCGTCTGCGCCGTCATCGGCACGGGAGACCCCGGGGTCGCCTCCGTCCCCTTCGTCGCCCTCGAGGACATCATGTCGACGGCGTCCGCCTCTAAGGTTGATGCCGTGTTCGGCAGGTGGCTTGACGCTTCCGAGCTCTCTTCTTTCCACGAGAAGCTGCTCTCGAACATGACGCTGCAGAACGTCATCCGCTCCATCACCATCCTCGACCCGGAGCGGCTATTCCACGAGATCGAGAGCGCCGTGCACGAGCTTCAGCGCAGGACAGGCGAGAAGATCGGCAGCAACGCCATCATTGGGCTCTACGTCCACCTCTGCTGTCTCGTCGAGCGCCTTGTTACCAGAAACCCCATTGAGACCTACGTTGGTCAGGACCGCTTCGAGGAGGAGCGTGCCGATTTCATCGAGTCCTTCAGGCAGAGCTTCTCGAGCATCTCGACGCGCTATCGCGTAGAGGTTCCCGTAAGCGAGATCGCATATGTCTTCGACTACATAAGCGTGAGCGCCGCCCCGGCGCGAGAAGAGCGCCTCGGCTCCTCGGACCTCCTGCTCGACGAGTGACCTTCCCCGCGCCGCCGCAAGCTGACTGCGCGTCCTCAATAATCCGATAACCCCTTGCCCGGCGCGAATCCGGATAGCGCCGAGGCAGTACCGAACGTAAAACTTCATTTGATAGGAGCAAACATGAGTGTTGTTATGGCACGAATCGACAATCGCCTGCTTCACGGCATCATCGTGACGCAGTGGGCCCCGGTGTCGGGCGCGACCCGAGTCATGGTCATCGACGACAAGGTCGCCGGCGACGAGGTCCTGAAGTCCACTATGAGGATGGCGCGCCCCGCGGGCATGGCCGTCTCGATCATCTCCGAGCAGACCGCGCTCAAGAACTTCGCGGCGGGCAAGTACGACCGCGAGAAGGTCTTTGTCATCGCCAAGGAGCCCGAGACGATCCTTCACCTGGTCGAGTCGGGCATCGAGCTCCCGTCGCTGATCGTCGGCGGCTCGCTCGTCAAGGAGGGCGGCGTCCAGCTCACCCAGCGCGCCTATGCCTCCGCCGAGAACGTCCAGAGCTACAAGGCGCTCATCGCCCGCGGCGTCAAGGTGACGGCACAGTTCGTGCCCGCCGACAAGCCCGTCTCCGTCGCCGACCTCATCTAAGGAGGGATCATGGTCAACTTCACTATCCTGCAGGTCGTCCTTTTGACCCTGCTGGCCTTCATCAAGCACGTGGACTATTACGGCATCCCGATGATCTTCGTCAACTATGCCGTCTTCTGGGGCCTTATCACCGGCGTCGTCATGGGCGACTGGCAGACCGGCCTCGTCATCGGCGGCACCATCCAGCTCATGCAGCTCGGCGTCGCGGGCTTCGGCGGCTCGTCGATTCCCGACTACGGCACGATGGCCATCATCGCCACCGCCTACGGCGTGACCCTGGGCGCGGACACGGGCCTCGCCATCGGCCTGCCGGTCGGCATGCTCGGCATCCAGCTCGACGTCATCGTCAAGATCCTCAACGGCTTCGTCGTCGAGAAGTCCCAGAAGTTCTGCAACGAGGGTAAGTTCAATCATATGAACGCCATCCTGTGGGTCTGCCCCGCGCTCTTCGGCCTGTGCGCCGCCCTGCCCGTCTTTGTCTCCGTGACGCTCGGCCAGCCCGCCGTCAACTGGCTCCTCGAGGTCATGCCTCAGTGGTTCCTCTCCGGCCTCACCCTCGCCGGCAAGATGCTCCCGGCCATCGGTATCGCCATGCTGCTCCGCTACATGCCCACCGGCAAGTACTTCCAGTACCTGCTCGTCGGCTTCTTCCTCTCGGCCTTCCTGAACGTGCCCATCATCGGCGCCGCCATCGTCGGCGTTGCCCTCGCGATCGCGTTCTACCAGCGTGCCGAGAGGGACACCGAGCTCGCCGCCCACGCTTCCGCAGACGCCTTCATCGGAGAGGATGAGTAACCATGGAAAACGAGAACATCACCGCCGTCGCCGAGGGCAAGCCCTCCGGCTACAAGGTCACCAAGAAGGATCTGCGCAACGCGAACTGGCGCTGGCTCATGAGCGTGTGCACCTTCAACTACCAGACCCAGCAGGGCGCCTCAGTCGCCTACGCCCTCTCGCCGGTCCTGAGGAAGATCTACACGAACGACGAGGACTATAAGCAAGCGCTCAACAACCACTTCCGCTACTACAATACCCAGCCTTGGCTCGCCGCCATCATCCTTGGCGCCTGCGTGGCCATGGAGGAACGCGACGGCCTAGCGGCGGCGGACGCCGTCCAAGACCTGAAGATCGGCACCATGGGACCGCTCGCCGGCGTCGGCGACTCCCTGCTCATGACCATGATCCCGACCATCATGGGCTCCATCGCCGCCTACATGGCCATCGAGGGCAACCCCGTGGGAGCCGGCATCTGGTTCGCGCTCATCCTGGCCATCTTCTGGGTCCGCATGCACGCCCTCGAGTTCGGCTACAAGCAGGGCGTGAAGCTCGTCACCGACTTCAGCGAGAAGCTTCCCAACCTCACTGCCGCCGCCTCCGTGCTCGGCCTCACCGTGGTCGGCTGCCTCATCGCCTCGGTCATCGGCGTCACCTGCCCGATTAGCTTCAGCTTCGGCGACGTCTCGATGGAGATTCAGCCGCTGCTCGACAAGATCCTGCCTGCCATGATCCCCGCCGCCATCACGGGAAGCGCGTATTACCTTCTTACCAAGAAGAACGCGAGCATGACGGTCCTCATCCTCGTGGTGATCGTCCTCGCGATGGTCGCCTCCGCCGCTGGCATCCTCGCTTAGCTTCGACCCAAGAGATTGGTGAATCAATGAGAAAGATAGTTGTGGCGAGCCATTCCCTTCTCGCCCAGGGCTTCAAGGACACCCTCGAGTTCCTTACGGGTAAGAGCGACGCCGTCAACGCCGTGTGCGCCTACGTGAACGACAACGGCGAGGGGCTCGACGCGGCGGTCGAGGCGGCTCTTTCGGGCACTGACGAGGTCGTCGTCCTCACCGACGCGCTCGGCGGCAGCGTGAACCAGCGCTTCTCCCGCTTCGCCTCCGACCGGATCCACGTGATCGCGGGTGTCAACCTCCCGCTCGCCATGACGGTCGCGCTCGCGCGCCCCGACGAGAAACTCGACTTCGACGCCCTCGTCGACGAGGCGCGCCAGCAGATCGTCTACGTGAACGGTGCCAGTTCCGCCGAGTGCGAAGACGACGAATAGAGGAGGTCGACGATGAGAGAGTTCCTTAAGGACGTGTGGATGCACGGCGGTGAGGAAAGCCGCGCCATCACCCCCGAGAACATCACGGGCGAGAAGGGCCGTGCCGCCATGTCGGCCAGCCACCTCGGCGTCGGCCGCAAGGGCTCGTGCTGCGTGCCCCTTGAGTCCGGCGAGACCATCACGCTCGCGGACATCGAGGGCCCCGGCATCATCCGCCACATCTGGATGACCGTCCCCGACAAGACCGCCGCCGGCAGCTTCGTCATGCGCGACCTCGTGCTGCGCTTCTACTGGGACGACGAGGAGACCCCCTCGGTCGAGTGCCCTGTCGGCGACTTCTTCTGCAACGGCTTCGGTGAGCGCGCCATCGTCAACTCGATGCCCATCTGCGTGAACCCGACGGGCGGCATGAACTGCTACTTCGAGATGCCTTTCAGGAAGCACGCCAAGGTCACGCTTACGAGCGAGCACCCCGGGTTCATTAAGTACATCTTCTACACGTTCAACTACGCGCTCACCGACGTGCCGGACGACGCCATGTACTTCCACGCCCGTTTTAACCGCGAGCGCAGCACCCGCAGGGGCGTCGACTACACCGTGCTCGACGGCGTGCGCGGTAAGGGCTACTACGTCGGCACCTACATGGCCCTGTGCGCCCTGGAGCGCTATTGGTGGGGCGAGGGCGAGATGAAGTTCTTCCTCGACGGCGACGAGGAGTTCCCCACGGTCACCTCGACGGGAGCCGAGGACTACTTCGGCGGTGCCTGGGCCTTCCTCGACAGGCCGCCCCACGCGCTGCCCGAGGCGCAGTGCTTCAACACGCTGTTCGCCGGCTACCCGTACCGCTCGACGCGCGACGCCACGCGCGACCGCTTCAGCGCGGGCAAGCCGAACCCGAACCCGATGCTCGCGACCAACGACGACGCGCTGCCCAGGCATGGCCTCTACAGGTGGCACCTTCCCGACCCGATCTCGTTCAAGGAGGACCTTCGCGTGACGTTCCAGGACCTCGGCAACGACGACATCAAGCTCTACGAGCGCGAGGACGACATCTCTACCGTCGCCTACTGGTACCAAAGCGAGCCGCACGCCGTGCTCGCCCCGTTTGCCGCAAGGCAGGACCGCGTGCCCAGGTAGGGTCGCCTCGAAACAAGCCAACGTTATGGGCGCCCGCGGTTGACCATGACTGCGGGCGTTCCTTTGTAAGGAGGATCACATGAGCGAAAAGCAAATGAGGCTCGGCGCCCTCGAGGCCGGCGGGACCAAGATGGTCTGTGCCGTGGTGTCCGGCGACGGCGAGGTCCTCGACCGTATGGAGACCCCGACGCTTATGCCCGCCGAGACCGTCCCACAAATGGTCGAGTGGTTCACCGCCCGTGATGTGAACGCGTTGGGCATCGGCGCCTTCGGCCCGACCTGCGTCGACCCCAACGATGAGCGCTACGGTTCCATCCTCCAGACGCCCAAGCTCGCGTGGCGAGGCTATGGTCTTCGCGCCGCGTTCGTCGACGCCCTCGGGATTCCGGTGACCTACGACACGGACGTGAACGTTGCCTGCCTCGGCGAAGTGGTCTTCGGCTGCTGCAAGGGGCTCGAGGACGCCATCTACGTGACCATCGGCACCGGCGTGGGCGCGGGCGTCATGTGCGCGGGCAGGCTCCTTCACGGCATGCTGCACCCCGAGGCCGGCCACATGCTGGTAAGGACTCGTCCCACCGAGGAGGGACGCTGCGTCTGCCCGAGCCACGCGAGCTGTCTCGAGGGCCTCGCCTCCGGCCCCGCCATTGCCGCGCGCTGGGGAAAGCCCGCGGCCGAGCTCGCGGACAACGATGAAGTGTGGGCGCTCGAGGGGGATTATCTGGGGCAGATGTGCGCGAACCTCGTGCTCATGTACTCGCCTCGCCGCATCGTCCTCGGCGGCGGCGTGATGCACCAGGAGCAGCTCTACGGCATCGTCCGCAAGAAGACCCTCGAATATCTGGGTGGCTACATCCAGACCGCCGAGCTTAAGGACATGGAGAGCTACATCTGCGCCCCGGGCTGCGGCGGCGACCAAGGAATCCTCGGCGCGGCCGAGCTGGCAAGAAGGACGCTCGCGTAACTTGCGCTCTTTCCGCCATACAACACGTTAAGAAAAGACGAGCGCTTCTTGCCAATTGGGCGGCAAGAAGTGCTCGTCTTTTGCATTTTTGCCTCTCAAAATCTTATTTTCACGATTTGCATTTTCATCCCGTTGTCACCGACCCTTGCGAGAAACCGGAAAAAGCCGCTGACGGAAGGGTCTCTCAAATCGTTGTAACCCAGCATATAGCCGCGACTTGTGACCTGCAGACGGCTGTCCCACGCGCCGATTTCCTTGGCGGCATCCGAAACCGCAAAATATGCCCCAACATCCTTGATTTTTACAGTCTTAAGCCATGTTTTTGCGATCATCTTTACTGCCGTCCGATTGGCAGCATCAAAGATCAGCACACCGCCGGGGAAAGCGTCCGCCATCTCCCGCACCAGTTCCCGGACCTGCTGGGTCAGAAAGTAATAGAACACCCCGGAGGCAAAGAACACCGCCCCGCCGGAGGCATCGATCT
>CATZMG010000008.1 GCA_958421655.1 uncultured Collinsella sp. | reverse complement strand
CTGCTCGCACGGAGAGCACATTAAGTGCTCTCCGGCTCGTGCGGAACTCGCGATCGACTTCGCATGCCGCCGGACAGCCGGGGCCGACGCGAGGTTCAAGATTGTCAAAAAAGCGGTCGGCGCGCAGTGCGCCGACCGCCGATATATGGGGTCTGATATTTTTTACCAGCTAGGGCATCTTACTCGTCTAGGAGATCTTCTGGCATGTCGTTGCCGTCGCCTAGATCGACAGGGGTTTCTTCGGGGGCAGAGCCGTCCTCTGCACCTTCGCCTTCGGGCTTCTCCTTGACGGCCGACATGCGGGCTACGGCGCAGATGCGGTCGTTGTCGTCGACGGTCATCATCTTGACGCCCTGGGTAGCGCGGCCAGTCTGGCTGATCTCGTCGGTCTTGACGCGAATGACCGTCGCGCCCTCCGTCACGATGAACAGCTCGTGCTGCGGGCCCACCGTCTTCATGGCCGCGAGGTTGCCCTTACGCTCGGTCATTTGGATGGTGTAGACGCCCTGGCCGCCGCGATTCTGCTCCGGGTAGTCCGCGACCGGCGTGCGCTTGCCGTAGCCGCGCTCGGTGATGACGAATAGATCGCCGTTGCCGTTAGTGACTTCCATGCCCAGAACGCTCACGCCGTCCTTCATACCGATACCGCGAACGCCGCTGGTATCGCGGCCGGTGGCGCGCACCTGCTCCTCGGAGAACATGATCGCCTTGCCCGCGGTGGTGGCCAGGATAATCTTGTCGCCCTCGCGCACGCGGCGCACGTTCAGCAGCGCGTCGTCGTCACGCAGGTTGATAGCGATCAGGCCGTCGCGACGGCTGCGGTCATATGCGCTCATCACGGTCTTCTTGACCATGCCGCTCTTGGTGGTAAACATCAGATACTCGTCGGCAGGGAACTCGCGGCAGCTGATGACGCTCGCGATCTTCTCGCCCTCCTCGAAGGGCAGCAGGTTGACGATCGCGGTACCGCGCGCCTGGCGCGTACCCACCGGCAGCTCGTGCACCTTCAGGCGATAGACCTTGCCCTTGCTCGAGAAGAACAGCACGTACTCGTGCGTGGACGCGATGAACATCTCGTCGATGACGTCGTCCTCTTTGAGGTTGACGCCCGAGACGCCCTTGCCGCCGCGCTTCTGGGCGCGGTAGGCGGCCACCGGGATGCGCTTGACATAGCCGGTGTGGGTGATGGTCACGACCATGTCCTCGTCGGCAATGAGGTCCTCGACGTCCAGGTCCTTCTCGACATGGCTGATCTCGGTGCGGCGCTTATCGCCGAACTTCTTGGAGATCTCGCGCATCTCTTCCTTAATGACGCCCAGGATCTTCTCCTCGTGCGCCAGCAGGTCCTCGTAGTAGGCGATGGCGCGGCGCAGGCCGTCCAGCTCTTCCTGAATCTTGTCGCGCTCCAGGCCGGTCAGGCGGCGCAGCTTCATCTCGAGGATGGCTGTGGTCTGCTCGGGCGTAAAGCCAAAGCGCTCGATCAGGCGGCTGCTGGCCTCGGAATCGATCTGCGAGGAACGGATGATGCTGATGACCTCGTCAATATGGTCGAGAGCCATCAGGTAGCCCTCGAGGATATGCGCGCGGGCCTGGGCCTTCTTAAGGTCGAAGCGGGTGCGGCGGGTGACGACGTCGACCTGGTGATCGATGTAGTGCTGCAACATCTCGCGCAGGCTCAGGCATTTGGGAACGCCGTTGACGAGCGCCAGGTTGTTGGCGCCAAAGGTCGTCTGCAGCGAGGTGTACTTATACAGGTTGTTGAGCACGACCTGCGGAATGACGCCCTTCTTGAGCTCGATGACCAGACGGATGCCCTTCTGGTTGGACTCATCGCGCATGTCCAAGATGCCCTCGATGCGCTTGTCGTTGACGAGCTGGGCGATCTTCTCCTGCAGGGTGCCCTTGTTGACCATGTAGGGAATCTCGGTAAAGACCAGGCGGTTGCGGCCGGTCTTGGTGGATTCCACGTGGGCCTTGGCGCGCACGGTAATGGAGCCGCGGCCGGTCTCGTAGCTCTGCTTAATGCCGGCGCTGCCCATGATGATGGCGCCGGTGGGGAAGTCCGGACCGGGCATGATCTGCATGAGCTCGTCGACGGTGGCGTCGGGGTTGTCGATCAGGTAGCAGGTGGCCTCGATCGCCTCGGTGAGGTTATGCGGGGCGATGTTGGTGGCCATGCCGACGGCGATGCCCTGGCTGCCGTTGACCAGCAGGTTGGGGAAGCGCGCAGGCAGCGCCACGGGCTCGGCGAGCGATTCGTCGTAGTTGGGCTGCCAGTCGACGGTATCCTTCTGCAAGTCACGCAGCAGTTCCATGGCGGGCTTGGCCAGGCGGCTCTCGGTGTAACGCATGGCCGCCGCGCCGTCGCCGTCGATGTTACCGAAGTTGCCGTGACCGTCGATGAGCGGCGTGCGCATGGAGAACCACTGCGCCAGGCGGACCATGGCCTCATAGACCGCGAAGTCGCCATGCGGGTGGTACTTACCGATAACTTCGCCGACCGTCCAGGCCGACTTCTTGTGCGGGCGGTTGGGGTAGATGCCGCTCTCGTTCATCGCGTACAGGATGCGGCGGTGCACCGGCTTTAAGCCATCGCGCACGTCCGGCAGGGCGCGCGCCGTGATGACCGACATCGAATACTCGATAAACGACTGCTTCATCTCGCGGCCAAACTCCGAAATCTGGAGCTGGCCGCCGTTGATATCCTCACCGGCCGAGGCACCACGGTCGACTTCGCCAAAGCTCTCCTCGAGCTCGGCGTCGTCGTCCTCTTCCTCATCATCATCGGCATCGGGGTTATAGGCGTCCGGGTCGCCGTCCTCGCCCTGCTCAGCACGGGCAAGCAGGCGCTTCAGATCATCGGGCATACCGGCGTCGCCGGCCTCGTCCATACCCTCGTTATTGTTGATATCGTCTGCCACGTTACCTCCTCATGGTTTGCGTGGTCCATTAGTTCCCTACCACGGAGACGAATTACCGGGAACACCGGATAACCCTCCTAGGTTTTCCAGGTGCCCCAGGTTGCCCTGAAGGATGAGGGCGCGCGCCTTGCGTGCGGCGCCCGAAATCCTGAAGGGCAAGATGGGGTGCCTGGGAAAGCTAGGCGTCTAAGAAGCGTGCATCATGTGCATGCTTCTCGATGTACTCGCGGCGATAGCCGACCTCGGAACCCATCAGCTCGCGCACGGCGCGGTCCGCCACCACGGCATCCTCGATCGACACGCGCTGCAGGATGCGGGTCTTGGGATCCATCGTCGTCGAGGCAAGCTGCTTGGGGTCCATCTCGCCCAGGCCCTTGTAGCGCTGGACGGTATAGCCCTTGCGCTTCTTGGTGATCTTGCCGTCCTTGGCCTTGCCGTCCTCGTCGTTGCCGTCGGGGTTCAGGCCCAGACTCTGGATGGTGTCGCGCAGGATCTCGTCTTCGGGCTGGCGGCCGTTGGGATACACGTAGTGGATCTTGTTGCGTACCTTAATGCCAAAGATGGGCGGGCAGGCAACATAGACGTAGCCGGCATCGATCAGCGGACGCATGTACTTGTAGAAGAACGTCAGCAGCAGGATGCGGATATGCGCACCGTCGACGTCTGCATCGGTCATGATGATGATCTTGTGGTAGCGCGCCTTGGTGATATCGAAGTCGCCGCCGTCGCCGGCACTCGTCGTGACGCCGCAGCCGATCGCGGTAATCAATGACTGGATGGTGTCACTCGAGAACGCGCGATGGTCACCAACGCGTTCGACGTTCAAAATCTTGCCGCGCAGGGGCAGAATCGCCTGGATGTCTCGGCGACGGCCGTCCTTGGCTGAACCGCCTGCCGAGTCACCCTCTACGATGAAGAGCTCGGTCAGCTCGGCATCGCGCACCGAGCAGTCGGCGAGCTTACCGGGCAGGGACGCCGTCTCGAGCAGGCTCTTGCGACGGGTCGCTTCGCGCGCCTTGCGGGCGGCGTTGCGGGCCTTGCATGCCTGCTGGGCCTTCTTGACGATCTCGCGAGCGGGCTTGGGATGCTCCTCGAGGTAATCGGCGAGGCCGTCGGTCACGATCTTGAGCGTGAGCGCGCGCATATAGGAGCTGCCGAGCTTGGCCTTGGTCTGGCCCTCAAACTGCGGATCGGGCAGCTTGACCGAGATAACGGCCGAAAGGCCCTCGCGCACATCGTCGCCGGTCAGGTTGGCGTCTTTTTCCTTGAGCAGGTTCTGTTTGCGCGCGTAGTCGTTGATCACGCGGGTGAGCGCGGTGCGGAAGCCCTCAAGGTGCATGCCGCCTTCGGGGGTGTAGATGTCGTTGGCAAACGACATGACGTTCTCGCCGTAGCCGCTATTCCACTGCAGGGAAACCTCGACCTCGCCCATCTTGGTCACAGGCGCGTCCGGGTCCGATTTGCCCTCGATATAGATGGGCTCCTTAAAGGCCTCGGGGACGTCCTTGCCCTCGTTGAGGAACTTGACGAAGTCGATGATGCCGCCCTCGTAGCAAAACTCCTCCACATGGGGAGTCGCCTCGCGCTCGTCGGTCAGCACGATTTTGAGGTTCTTATTGAGGAACGCCGTCTCCTGCAGACGGTTGTGCAGCGTATCGAAATCATAGATGCAGGTCTCGAAGATCTCGTCGTCGGGCCAGAAAGTGACGGTGGTGCCCGTCGAATCCGAGGTGCCCACGACTTCCATCTTCTTGACGGTCTTGCCGCGCGAGAACTCCATCTCGTAGGTGTTGCCATCGCGACGAACCTGAACGACCACGCGCTTGGACAGTGCGTTGACGACGGAGATGCCCACGCCGTGCAGGCCGCCCGAGACCTTATAGGCCGAGTTATCGAACTTACCGCCGGCGTGCAAGATCGTCATGACGACTTCGAGCGTCGGGATCTTTTTAACAGGGTGCTCGTCGACGGGGATACCGCGACCGTTGTCGACGACCGTGATGGAGTTGTCGGCGTGGACCGTCACCTGGATCTCGGTACAGAAACCGGCCATGGCCTCGTCGACGGAGTTGTCAACGATCTCCCACACCAGGTGATGCAGACCGCTGGCGCTCGTCGAGCCGATATACATGCCCGGGCGCTTACGAACGGCCTCGAGACCTTCGAGAATCTTAATCTCGCCGCCATCGTAATCGTTTTCGTTTGCCACACGTCCTCCTTCAGTCAAGAAAATGTGTACAGCCTTACTAGTTTATCGTAAAAAAATACCCTCGGGAACGAGGGTATTTGGCTCTACAAGGCCACCAGATGCGATTTAAGGCTCTTTTTTGCTTTGCACGCCCTTGGCCCACTCGGCACTGGCTCTCATGGCGTTCTCGAGGGCCTCGCGCAGTTTTTGGTCTTCGATGGGCGCCACTTGGCGCTCGATCTCGGTACGCTCGGCCTCACTTAGGTCGGCGTGCGGGGCCGGCGGTCGCTCGGTCGTCGCCGGGCGCAGGCGTTCCTTGGCGGCGGGCGGCGTGTGACCGGGCGCGGTAGTTTTGAACACCAGGCCGTCCACATGCGCACCGGCGCGCTCCATGCGCGCGCGGATGATCTCGCGCAACAGCGTCATTTCCTGCGTCCACGAGGGCGAGTCGAGATACACCAGCAGCTCATTGGACTCGGGCAGGTAGCGCAGTCCCGTCACATGCCGTCCCTCGCGCGTGCCCGAGCACACCGCGTTCCATGCGCGATAGACCGTGCGCGACTCCTCGGCAGCCTCCATCTGCGCGCGGCGCTCAGGGGTCGCGGACGCCAGGATGCGCTGGCGCTCTGCGTTCAAAAATCCACTGAAGGCGACTGTCTCGCTCTCGCGCTCGTAATTAGCACGTCTCACCCATGCTCACCACCTTGGCTCGATCAAGCAGGTCATCGGTAAAGTACCCCAGGTTGGTCGTAGTTATGACCGTCTGGATATCATCGCCGATCAGCCGCAGGAAAGCTCCGCGACGCTCGCCGTCGAGCTCGCTCATCACGTCGTCCAGAAGCAGCAGTGGGGCGGTGCCCAGGACATCGCGAGCCACGGCAACCTCGGCCACCTTCCAGGACAGCACCAGCGTACGCTGCTGTCCTTGGCTGGCAAATGAACGGGCGGAGCGACCCGCCACGGTGAACTCAATCTCGTCGCGATGCGGTCCCACCAACGTCACGCCGCGGCGAATTTCCTCGTCGGCGTGCTCATCAAGGGCAGCCAGCATGCGCTCGTACGCCCAGCCCTTCAGCTCTTCGCGATCCTCGACCTGGGGCAAATCCCCCAGCGTGGACGCATAGGTCACGTTGGCGACCTCACCTGACGCCACTTGCCCGTAGGCAGTGTGCACATGGCCCGCCAGCCGGTCGAGCAGGGCCAACCGGTGCACGAGCAGGGCCGAACCCGCGCGGGCAATCGAATCGTTCCACGCGCCGAGCATCTCGCGACAGCACCAGGTCTCCTTGAGCAAGGCGTTGCGCTGGGTCACGCAGCGCCCATAGGTGCTCGCAAGATCGGCATAGCGTGCGCTCAGCTGCATGCCAAAGTCATCGAGGGCGGCGCGGCGCACACTGGCGCCGCGCTTAACCATGTCCAGATGGTCGGGGCAAAACAGCACGCTCGGCAGAACCCCGCGCACACCGGCGGCAGAGCATCTCTTGCCGTTGCGGCTAAACGAGCGCTTACCGTCCTCCGCGCTCAATCCCATATCAAGCACGCGGCCGTCGCCCTCGAGCCTCAGCTCGATCTTGCACGAGCCCACGCCGTCATGGACGAGCTCGGCTGCGGTCGGATGCCTAAACGAGGCGCCGCTCGTCAGCAGCTGCAGCGCCTCTATGAGATTGGTCTTTCCCGCCGCGTTGGGTCCCGCAAGTATCGTCACGCCCTCGTCCAGGGCAAGGCTATAACTATCGAAGCTGCGGTAGTGCGCGACGGAAAGATCGCGGGCGAACATGGTCATGGCGCAGCGCTAGATGCGGACCGGCATGACCAGGTACAGGTAGTTGATCTTATCGTAGGACTTAAAGATGCCCGCCTGCGAGTAGCTCTTGAGCTCCAGCGTGATCTCCTTCTCCTTGGACAGGGCATTGAGGCAGCCGAAGATGTAATGGTAGTTGAAGGCGATGGTACCCGACTCGCCCTCGGCCTCGACATCGATCGTCTCCTGCGCAAGGTCCTGATCATTGGAAATGGAGGACAGGCCCATCTGCCCGTTCTCGACATCGATCTCGAACTTGACGGCGGGGTTGGCGCTCGCGATAACGGCCACGCGCTTGAGGGCGGCGTTAAAGGCGGCGACGTCGATCTTGACGCTCGTCACGCACGAATCGGGGATGAGCTGCTTGTAGTTGGGGTACACGCCCTCGATGCGACGCGACACGTAGGTGGTGTTGCCGGCCTCGAAGACGACCTGGGTGTCGGTAGCCCCGATCATGATGGTCGCCTGGCTGGCCATGATGTTCAGCGCGTCGTTAAAGGCGTCAGCCGGAACGTTGAGCTCAAAGGAGCCCTCGAGGGTCGAGGTCTCGACCTGCGTGTCGCACACGGCCAAGCGGAAGGAATCGGTCGCCACCAGGCGTACGGTGTTGTTCTCGACCTTCATGTGCACGCCGCCCAGGATGGGGCGAGCCTTGTCGGTCGAGGTGACGCGCCACACGCGGCCGACCATTTCGGACAAGACATCGGTCGGCAGCTCCACGGCACTCTCGATGGCATAGGCCGGAAACTCGGGGAAGTCATTGGCATCGAGCGTGTTCAGGCGGAATGAGCTCTTCTCGCAACCAATCAGCACCTGGCGCTCGGACAGCTCAAAGGTGACCGGGGCATCGGGGAGGGTCTTGGTGATATTGGAGAGCATCTTACAGGGAATAACCATCTCGCCTTCTTCTTCGACATGCGCCGCGATGCGATGACGGATCGAGATGGTGTAGTTAGAGGTCTGGAATTCCAAGATGCCGTCTTGGGCCTTAACGAGCACGCCCGACAGGATGGGGAGGGTGGATGCCGAAGCGACACCCTTCATAACGACGCCGATGGCTTGTGTAAGCGAGCTCTGGCTGACGGTGAACTTCATCTTTTAATACCTTTCTATAGATATAAATATCTTAATAATAGTAATAGCACTGACGAAACTGTTGATTACTCCCAAAGACGCAGGTCAGACCCAGAAAGAGAATCGACAGCAACCTGTGTGCAACGGGGGTGGTTTTCCACGTTCAAAACCTGCGCAAAACTTTTCATCATCGTGGGTTGGGTTTTAGACACCTTATGCCCGTGGTTTCGACAAGTTTTCAACAGGTGTCTCTATTTCCCTACGAGCGCAGTGTAATTTTATCGCGCAACGATTTGAGATCTTCGGTGACGGTGCGGTCTTCCTGGATCATCTTCTGGACCTTTTTGTAGCTCGTGCTGACGGTCGAGTGGTTGCGGTTGCCAAATTCGGCGCCCACCGCCGTGGTCGTCATCTCGCACATCTCGATGGCCAGGTAGATAGCGATATGGCGTGCTTTGGCGATATTGGCGTTGCGACGCGGGCCGATGAGCTCCTCGTGCGTCACGCCGTACTGCTCTTCGATGACGGACTGAACCGTTTGCACGTTGATCTTTTTGGCCGATGTGTCGAAGTACTGGCTGGCGATGGCGTCGATATCGTCAAAGGTGAGTTCTCCGCCCTCGCGCTCGCGGTCGCCCGCCTCGCCGGCGCAGCGCTCGCAAAAGCTCTCGAGTTCGCGGATGTTGGTGCCCGAGACCTCGGCCATGTGTTTAAAGTGCTCGTCGGTCAGGTGCCCGCCGTCGCCCCCATAGGCCACCAGCAGCGAGTCGTCGCCTGCCTCGGGAGCGGCGACGATGGTGTTCTCGTAATAGCGCTGCAAGATCTTGTATTTCATCTCGTAGCTGGGCTCTGCGACCAGGCAGAGCATGCCGGCGTTGAAGCGGCTGGTCAGACGCTCGTCCATGCTCAGGTCCTTGGGGGCGCGGTCTGCCGCGATGACGACCTTCTTGTTGTTGCGGATGAACTCGTCCATGAGCTGGAAAAAGTAGTCCACGCTCGCGCGCTTGCCGATGATGTTTTGGATGTCATCGATGATGAGCACGTCCACGCCGTGGTACGCCTGCATGATGGGAGCGTTGCTTTTCTTTTGACGGTCGAACTCGGTCATCAGGTCGTCCAGATATGCCTGGGAGTTGGCATACTTGACCTTGATCTCGGGCGACTTCTCGGCGAGCTCGTTTTTGATGGCAAGTAGCAGGTGCGTCTTGCCCAGGCCCGATTTGCCGTAGATGAACAGTGATGTGTACGTGCCGCGCTCGTCAGCGAGGGCGGCAAACTTGAGTGCCGAGCGATAGGCATGGCTGTTCTCGGGGCCGTAGACAAAGTTCTCAAAGGTAAATTTTGAGTTCGCGGCGAGCGGGGCTCCATCCGTATTCTGCTCGGCCGGCACGGTCGGTGCTGGCATGGGTGAAGTGGGGGTCGCAGCTTGCGTGGGTTTAGTCGGCGCTCCGCCCTTCATCTGGTTCATCATGCGACGAAAATCATCGGCCGAGAGCGTGTTTTTGATTGCAATGCCCGAATCCGCGCCCGCCGCTGCGTCGTGAGCGATGGGCATGTGCGTGACGGGTACGTTCGTTGACGTCGCCGCCGCGGTCGGCAACGGTGCCATGGTTTCACGGGAAACATCGCTGTGCTGGTGCTCGATCGTCGGTGCGTCGCCTGCGGAGGCCGGCACCGCCGGGGAAGCGGCGGGAGCCGTGGCGGGCGCCGTCGTGGCAGCGGATTCCGCTGCGGCGCCTTGCGGTGCCACGATGTCGAGAGCAATCGGTGCAAAGGCGATTTCTTCCAGATAGGCCTCAATAGTCGGCTGATGCTTTTTGAGCTGCGCGATGGCAAAGCGCGAGGGGGCCTCGATCGTGAGCGTATCTTCGGTCAGGCTTATGGCGCGCGATTGCCCCAGCATGTTGATGAGGCGTGCATCTTGGCCGTCGCGCTGGCAAAAGGCGATGGCATCCCCCAGGATGATGCTTGCTTCCTCGTCCACTGTCTCTCCCGTTCTTTAGCTCTGAGCTCGCACGCGAGCGGCGCCGAGTTCGGTCAGATGGTATTTCTGGCCATGCTTGATGACCAAGCCGGCCTGCGCCAAGTCATTGAGCGTGCGTGACCAAGTGGGGGCCGAGTTTCCAAACGCCCTCGCAAGATCGGTTGCACCGCACGCTTGATTTTGCGCCAGATAGCCCAGCGCGGCGTTGCCGCGATCGCTTACGAACACGTCCGGTTGTGGCTGTGCATACTGATTTGCTGCATTAGGATACATCATTTGAGCTGCTGGTTGTTGAGAACTCTGCATCGGCGGCATTTGCTGTTGAAAACTTTGAGGCCACTGTTGGTAAGGCTGCGGAGGCATCTGCTGGGCCCAGGGGTTGTACTGCTGCTGCGGCATCTGCTGGTACGGCTGCTGATATCCCTGCTGGTACTGCTGCGGGAACTGCTGGCCATACCCCAGTGGCGGCATCTGTTGATATGGATATCCCTGTTGGTACGGCTGATAGCCCATTTGCTGGCCACCCGTTGCCCCCGTCGCCTGCTGCATTGCTGCTGCATCCTGATCCGCCAGCGGCATGGCCTCTGGCGTGTTTGGCGGCATCGACATCGATGCCGCCCGGGGTTCTTGTGTAGGTAGCATTCCGGGCGGCTGCATCTGTCCCACGGGGGGCTGCATCTGCTGCGTTGCCATGGGCTGCTGCGCAAAAGCTCCCGGCAGGGGATATGTGGGCTGCTCCGTCTCGGGCCGCACGGCAGCGCCGCGTCCGCCGGCACGCTCGATTTCCTGCACGCGTTTAGGGTTCAGGCTTACCGTAACCACGGTGCCGTTGCCCATGTTGTCCTCGATGGATACGGCACCGCCGGCGTTTTCCAAATACTCCTGCACCATGGGAAACCCCGCTCCGGTTCCACGGATATAGCGCTTCATCTTGCTGTTTGCGCTGGTAACGCCAAAGTCGAAAGCGCGCTCCTTGTCGTCGATGCCTGGTCCTTGATCAGCAAAGCGGATGGTGTCTCCGCCGTCCAGAATCGAGATGATGGGCTCGGCAAAGTGCGCGTGGATAAAGTTTTCGACAATCTCGCGGATGACCATGAGCGAGATATGGCCACCTTGTTCTTTCATGCACTGGTAGACGGTATTGGTCGTCTCTTCCAAATACGTGCGGACATCTTGCGGATCAATGACGATCACGCGCGGTGTCGACAGCATATCGTCATAGACGGCGATGCGCGCGGCGTACATGGCTTTTGGCGCCTGCGTGGTCGTCTGCTCGCCTTCCTCACGCTCTTCGCGCACGCCGGTGATGTGCTCGTTGTCGGGTGCCGGGTCTCCGGAATCGACCATGGTGTAAAAGTCGTCAGACATGCCGCTCGCAATCTTTCAAAAGGTTTCGAACAAATAGTAGCTCACCGTGCAATGTTTCTCATCTTTCGACAACTTTTCAAAACCTGTTGAAAACTTTGGAAAACGGACGAAAAGTTCTCAACATTGCCAACATGACCTGTTGAAAACTCGATGAAATATCGTGAAAAGTTGCCATGCACCGCTAAATCGAGCTCGGCTTATGGGGGAACCGTGTGAACTGCGCAACCTTTTACCTTTGATTTCTTGACATTTGAACATTGATTTCCCTACAATCTTCAAGCTCACGTGTCTATATCTGCGTCCGCGCCCCCGCGGACACTCGAAATGCAGCAGGAGGAACTTAAGATGAAGCGTACGTATCAGCCTAATAAGCGTAAGCGTGCCAAGACCCATGGCTTCCGTGCCCGTATGGCCACTAAGGGTGGTCGTGCCGTGCTCGCCCGTCGTCGCGCCAAGGGCCGCAAGCGTCTCACTGTCTAGCAGCGATACACACATCTCGCATGAAGACTATTAAGTCTCGGCAAGATTTCGAGCATGTGTTCAGTCAGGGGCGTCGTTTCAATCACCCTCTGATTCGAATGACCATATGTGAATCGGTTGGCGAAGGCGACTCCGGAAGGGTCGCCTTCGTTGGTGCTAAACGGCTCGGTTGTGCTGTCGTGCGCAACCGTTCTAAGCGTGTGATGCGCGAGGCCGCCCGCAGCTGTGGATTTCCCGTTGCGGGTTATGACATCATCTTGTTCGCAACTCCCAAGACGAGGGTTTCCTCGCCGCAGGAGATGGACAATGCATTGCGTTCGCTTATGAAACGCGCCGGCGTTGCCGGGGAGGAGCGATGAGCAATCACGTTTTGCGACGTGTTGCCATCGCTCCTATTCGCATATATCAACAGGTTATTTCGCCCTTATTGCCTGACGCCTGCATTTATTACCCAACGTGCTCGCAATACGCCGTCCAGGCGATTGAGAAGTACGGTGTTTTGAGAGGCTGCTGGCTTGCCGTGAGGCGCATCGCTCGCTGCAATCCCCTGCACGTCGGCGGTTATGACCCTGTGCCCTAGCGGGCACTCGCTATCGGAGGAAAACTTACATGTGGGATTGGATCGTTAACATCCTTTTCGAGCTGCTCAAGCTCATCCAGACCTTTGCGGTCGACTGGGGCCTGTCCATCATCATCCTGGTGGTCATCATCCGTCTGCTGCTGACGCCGCTTATGCTCAAGTCGACTAAGTCGACGGCACGCATGCAGGTGCTGCAGCCCAAGATGCTCGAGATCCAGGAGCGCTATGCCGACGATCCCCAGCGTCAGGCCGAGGAAATGCAGAAGTTCTACAGCGAGAACAAGTTCAACCCGATGGCTGGTTGTCTGCCGCTGTTGATTCAGATGCCTGTCCTGTTCGCCCTATTTACGCTGCTGCGTAACCTGCCGGACTACTTTAACGACGGCACGTTCTCGTTCTTTAATATTCTGCCCGACCTGACCACCACGCCGAGTGCCTCCTTTGCCGATGGCTTTATGGTCGCGCTGCCTGCGCTGGTCTGCCTGATCCTGTTCGCTGTCCTGACCCTGATTCCGCAGCTCTATATGTCGCGCAATCAGACCGGCCAGCAGGCTCAGAGCATGCGTATGATGGCCGTTGTCATGACGGTCATGATGCTTTGGATGGGCTGGAGCCTTCCCGTTGGTGTTCTGCTGTACTACGACGTCTCGTCTGCTTGGCAGGTTATCCAGCAGATTTTTGTGACGCAGAAGGTCATCGACAAGGCGAAGGCCGATGAGGAGGAGCGCCTTAAGAACGCGCCGCTGCAGGTTGAGGTCACTCGTCGCGAGAAGAAGCCGCGCCCGCACAAGAAGAAGTAGCGGGATATCAATCTTATTTAGGTACCTAACTTTTGGAGTACGTTATGTCTGAAGAGATCATCGAGGATATGCTTGAGGAGGTTGCCCCGCAGGTCGCGGGCGATTATCCCGAGATTGCACAGCGCTACAAGGCCGGTGAAGAGCTGACCGACGAGGAGCTCGACACCATTGCCGATGTCGCGATTTCCATCCTGCGTTCCATCCTTTCGCACTTCGATGCCGCCAACTCTCCTATCGATGAGTATGAGGGCGACGAGGGTGAGCTGATTCTGGATGTAACGGCTCCCGACCTTGCTGTTCTCATTGGCCGTCATGGTCGCACCCTTGATGCCCTTCAGGTTATGTTCTCTTTGCTAGTGAGCCGCAAGCTTGGCTTTAGGTATCCGGTTGTAGTGGACGTCGAGGGATACAAGAGCCGCCGTCAGGACAAGGTTGCCTCCATGGCTCAGTCTGCAGCCGAGCGTGCCATCCGCACTCATAAGAGTGTTTCGCTTCCGCCCATGAATGCCTATGAGCGTCGACTGGTTCACATTGCACTTCGTGGCAATGATGCCGTCGATACTCATTCTGAGGGTTCTGACCCTGATCGCCATGTGGTGATTGTTGCTCGATAATCTGCTCGAGCTTATGCTAAGGGGACGTGGTTTCCACGTCCCCTTTTTTTGTCAAAAGTTCTCGATACTCTGATTTTTGTCAGAAAGGAGCTTTCGTTGTTAGTACTTACTGATCAGCAGGCTGACAAGATGTTGGGTCGTCTAACTTCTTATTGCAAAGAGTATTCCTTGAGCGTAACTGATGTTGAGCTGAGGAAATGTATTCAGCATTTGGATTTGGTTCTGGAATCAAATAAGACAACCAATCTCACACGTATTCTTAACGTAGAAGATGCTGCAGTGCTTCATATCCTCGACTCACTTGTGTTGCTCCCCTATATCAATAAGGCTCCTGAGGGAGCTTTGCTCGATATGGGAACAGGTGCGGGCTTCCCAGGTATTCCTTTAACCATAACCACGCATCGTAAAGCTACTTTTATTGACTCTGTTGGCAAGAAGGTTGATGCTGTCAATTCTTTTGTTCATGCTCTTGGATTGAAACATGCTCATGCGGTCCATGATCGTCTTGAAGAATATGCTCGAAGTCATAAGAAGCAGTTCTCTGTCGTAACTGCCCGCGCACTGGCTCCTCTACCGATTCTTGTTGAGTATGCAGCTCCGTTCCTCAAGGATGGAGGGCTATTTGTTATCACCAAGGGCAATCCTTCGGATGAGGAGCTTGCTTCCGGCATGTCAGCAGCTAAGATTTGTGGCTTCACTTTGCTTCTGAATGACGCAATCGATTTGCCTGAGGGCTTGGGCCACAGAGAGTTCATTGTTCTTAAGAAGAGTCATCCAGCATCCGTTTCATTGCCTCGTGCAAATGGCATGGCAAAGAAGAATCCGCTTGCCTAGATGTTTCACGTGAAACATAATGGATACTAACAACTTGCAGTGTTTCACGTGAAACATGGCGGTTGATATCGAATCGGAATGTTTCACGTGAAACATCCTCCGTTTGACAGCTTTAATACACACCAGGAGGGACCGTGGGATTTCGCGACGTTAAGCGTTCTAAGAACGCAAAGGACACGCGTATCATTGCAATCATCAATCAAAAAGGCGGCGTCGGTAAGTCAACGACGGCTGTAAACCTTGCAGCAGCACTGGGTGAGCAGGGTCGTAAGACACTGATTGTCGATTTTGATCCGCAGGGAAACAGTACAAGTGGATTTGGAATTGAAAAAGAAGACCTTGATCACTGCATCTATGATGCATTGTTGAATGATGTGCCGGCAGAATCGCTTGTTCTTGATACAAATTGCAAAAAGGTATTCGTAATTCCAGCTACGATTCAGCTTGCAGGTGCCGAAATTGAGCTCGTAAGCGCAATTGCTCGTGAAACCCGCCTCAAAGATTTGCTTGAGCCGATTCAGGACGAGTTCGATTTTATTTTCATTGACTGTCCTCCTTCGCTCGGCCTGCTTACTATCAATGCCTTGACCGCAGCAGACAGCGTTTTGATTCCGATCCAGTGCGAGTACTACGCACTCGAGGGCGTTACGAAGCTGCTAGAGTCAATGAAGATGGTCAAATCACGTCTGAACAAGGGCTTAGACACCTATGGTGTGCTTATGACCATGTATGACTCGCGTACTTCTCTATCGAATCAGGTTGTTGAGGAGGTTCAATCGTATTTTGGTGATAAGGCATTTAAGACGCTGATTCCCCGTACGGTTAAAATCTCTGAAGCTCCGTCTTTTGGAGAACCGGTAATTACCTATGCACCTCAAAACAAGGGTGCAAAAGCGTATATGAACCTTGCAAAAGAGGTGATCAAGCGTGCCTAGTGCAAAGAAACGTGGCGGATTGGGGCGTGGACTCAGTGCTTTGGTCTCTGAGGCCGAGTATGAGACCGGTGGTTCGTCCGCATCTGCTTCAAATGCCGCATCTGAAACAAAACTACCTATTGAGGATATCGTTCCCAACCCGAATCAACCGCGAATTCACTTTAATGAAACTGAACTTCGCGAGTTGAGCGAGTCAATCCAAGAACATGGCGTTTTGCAGCCGCTCTTGGTTCGCAAGCATGGAAACGGCTATGAGATCATCGCTGGTGAGCGTCGTTACCAGGCGTCAAAGCTTGCTGGTCTTGAGGAACTGCCTGTCATCATTAAAGATGTTAATGATGAAGAGATGCTGGCTCTTGCTCTTATCGAAAACCTTCAGCGTTCTGATCTGAATCCCGTCGAAGAGGCTAAGGGCTATCGCCAGCTCATCGATGCTAGTGGTATGACCCAGGAGGCATTGTCGAAGGCCGTAAGCAAGTCACGCTCTGCAATTACAAACTCGCTGCGCCTTCTCGATCTCCCCGAAGTAGTTCAGCAGATGATTTTTGAGGGTAAACTTACTGCTGGACATGCGCGTGCGATTCTTGCAGTTCCCTATGAGGACGCGCGAATTCGACTTGCAGAGAAGGTTGTTGCAGAGGGCCTTTCCGTAAGAGCGACAGAAAATCTTGCTCCATTGTTTTCTGCCGGAGAGACGCCTAGGACTCCGAGGCCAGCAACGCCTCAATCATTTAAAAAGGCCGCTCGATTCCTTCGTCAAGTTTTCAACACAAATGTACGTGTGAAGAGCTCGCGTGGTAAGAATAAAATTGAAATTGAGTTCAAAGACGAAGAGGAGCTCTCCCGCATCCTTGGCGAAATGGTTCAATTTGAGCAGGAGGATCAGGATGAAGAATAAGGTTCTCGCGGTCGTTGCATTGGCAACCACCGTCGTCGCTGGCGCTTTTGCAGGTTATAAGCTTGCGACTGATGATGAACTGCGAGGTCGACTGTTGCGCGGAGCGCAGGATATCGTCGATACATCTAAGAAGAAAATGGATGTGATGACCGAAGATGTCGCTATGCGTACTGCTCAGGTGACTAAGAATCCCAAGATTAACCAAGACTGGGTTAACCATCAATGGGAAAATGTTGGTTATTAGGTACCTAACAATTACTTGCCTGTTTTGAAGGGGTCCTTGTCTGATTCGTGAGACAAGGACCCTTTATTTTGGCTATAAAACTACGCTTATATAAATCAAATCCAATAGTATAAAAAAATGAAACAGCCCCGGTTGCATTATCTACAACCGGGGCTGTTCGATGTTTCACATGAAACGTTATGGGGTACAGACTCCCCTATGCGTTCTTCTGGACCTTGAAACGTTGCTTCAGCTGACCGCAGGCGGCATCGATATCATTGCCGCGAGAATTACGGATCGTGGTCTCGATGCCACGAGACTCAAGGCGGCGCTGAAGATCCTCAACCTTATGAATCGGCGACGGCTTGAGCGGGCTGCCCTCGATGTCGTTAAGCTGAATCAGGTTGACGTGGCACAGCGTTCCCTCGCAGAAGTCGCAGAGTGCCTGCATCTCGGGGTTTGTGTCATTGACGCCTTCGATCATGGCGTACTCATAGGTCGGGCGGCGTCCCGTCTTCTCGGTGTAGAGCTGAAGAGCCTCGTGAAGGCGAAGTAGCGTGTACTTCTTAACGCCGGGCATGAGCTTATTGCGCGTCGACTGGATGGCGGAATGCAGGGAAACGGCAAGCGTGAACTGCTCGGGGATGTCGGCGAATTTGCGAATACCGGGAATAACGCCGCTGGTGGAGACAGTGAGGTGACGGGCTCCGATACCGATGCCGTCCGGGTCGTTGAGGATTCGGAGGGCCTTGAGAACCTCGTCATAGTTAGCAAAGGGCTCGCCCTGCCCCATGAAGACAACGCTCGTGGCGCGCTCGCCAAAGTCAGTGGATACATGAAGTACCTGATCAACGATCTCTTGGGCGGTCAGCGAGCGCTTGAGGCCGTTGAGGCCGGTAGCGCAAAAAGCGCAACCCATGCCGCAGCCGGCTTGGGTGGACACGCAGACAGAAAGCTTGTTACGACGGGGCATGCCTACGGTCTCGACGGAAATGCCGTCGTGGTACTCAAGCAGATACTTGCGAGAGCCATCTTTGGATACCTGCTTGGTGAGCTCCGTCGGTGTGTCAAAGGCAAAAGCCTCTTTAAGCTGCTCGCGGAAAGCCTTGGGAAGATTGGTCATATCGTCAAACGAACAAACGTTCTTCTCAAAGACCCATTCGATGAGCTGCTTCGCGCGGAAAGCGGGCTGGCCGAGATCTGCCACGAGCTCGCGAATATCGGTTTGGCTCAAGTCGCGAATGTCCTGAGATTTAGTCCTGGGATTCATGGAAGCCTTTCGATTTTGGGGAAACGTAGAGGGTATCGCTACAATATGGTATCAGCTGCAGAAATTATAGAGGAGGAGTCTGCCCATGCCGGGTAAAAGCCTAGAGAACATGCACGTAGCAGTCTTGGCGGGCGGTCATTCCGCTGAGCGCGAGATCTCGCTCAATTCGGGAAAGAACGTCGTGGCGGCCTTGAAGGAGGCCGGCTACACTTCGGTGGAGCTGCTCGACACAGCTGCCGATGATTTTATGGTAACCATGGCGACCGGTGGCTTTGACGTGGCGTTTATCGCCATGCACGGTGCCGGCGGCGAGGATGGTGCCATGCAGGGTGCCATGGAGACCTTGGGTATCCCCTACACGGCCTCGGGCGTGCTTGCCAGCGCCTGCGGTGCCGACAAGGAGGTCTCTAAGATCCTGTACGCCAAGGCGGGCATTCCCATTGCCCCCGGCTTGGCGATTGAGTCGGGCGATGAGATCGATACCGATCACATTGTCGAGGTTTGTGGCGAGCGCTGCTTTGTGAAGCCGGCCGTCAACGGTTCCAGCTATGGCATTTCCCTGGTCCATGAACCATCCGAGCTGCCCGCGGCAATCGCCAAGGCGTTTAGGTACGGCGACAAAGTGCTGGTCGAGAAGTGCATCGAGGGTACCGAGATAACCGTCGGCGTATACGGCGAAGATGACGTGCGTGCTCTGCCGATCGTCGAGATCCGTAAGCCCGAGGACTGCGAGTTCTACGACCTGGACGTGAAGTATGTGGACCCCGCGGATATCCATCGCATTCCGGCACAGATTTCGCCCGAGAACTACGCTCGCGCCCAGGAGCTCGCCTGTGCTGCCCATAAGGCGCTCGGCTGCCTGGGTATCTCGCGCAGCGACTTTATCGTGAGCGAGGATGGCCCCGTCATCCTCGAGACCAACACGATTCCCGGCATGACCGATATGTCGCTGTATCCGGATGAGATCCGCCACACCGACGACATGACGTTCCCGCAGGTCTGTGACAGCCTGATCCGTATGGGCCTTCGTCGAGCGGGCATTGCATGCTAATCGAGGACGCGGTTTCGTCAGGAACGCCGCAGTTTGTCATCGACTCCTATGCCACGCTTGCCGACCGCGCCAAAACGCAGTCCTTCGGCCTTATCGAGGAAGATGTGATTGTCCTCGATACCGAGACCACGGGTCTTTCGGTGCAGGACAACGAGCTGATCGAGATCTCGGCGGCCCGTCTTTCGGGCCGCGAGGTCATCGGCCGCTTCGATACCTTCGTGCATCCCAAACAGCTGATTCCCGCCGAGATTACCGAGCTCACGAGCATTACAAACGCCGATGTGGCAGATGCCCCGTCGGCGGTTGAGGCCGTCGCCGCTCTCGCCGATTTTGTCGGTGGCTGCCCGGTGATCGCACACAACGCCACGTTCGACCGCTCGTTTATCGAGTCGGTCAAAGGCGGCGTCAACGTGAGCGATATTTGGATCGATTCGCTGGCGCTGTCGCGCATCGCACTTCCGCGCCTGGCCTCGCACAAGCTGTCTTTTATGGCCGACCTGTTTGGCTGCGACTCGGTATCACACCGTGCCAATGCCGACGTCGACGCCCTGTGTGGCGTATGGCGCGTGTTGCTCGTGGCGCTCACCGACTTGCCCCAGGGCCTCATGGCGCGCCT
Organism: uncultured Collinsella sp.; assembly: GCA_958421655.1. Taxonomy (GTDB): domain Bacteria; phylum Actinomycetota; class Coriobacteriia; order Coriobacteriales; family Coriobacteriaceae; genus Collinsella. The sequence goes on along the minus strand of CATZMG010000008.1, from coordinate 22,171 downwards.
AGCCGACATGCATCCGGACGTGCCTTGGTCCTATCGTCCTATCTTCTCATTCTTGGCAGGGCAGAACCCTGGTTCCATCTTCTCTCTCAGCGCCGCTCGTGCTGACGTTCTCAAGGCCGATCGCGCCGACGATCGGGTGGACGCCGATGGGCTGCCGGTCCTCAAGATGCCGAGTCGTGAGGAGATCGAGGCAGACTATGCGCCAGGTGGCCTGGTCAATCGCATGTATCCCACCTACGAGCCGCGTGATGAGCAGATCGCGATGGCGCTCGAGGTCCGCGATGCGCTGGTCACGGGCACTCATCGAGTAATTGAGGCAGGCACAGGCGTCGGCAAATCGATGGCCTATCTGGTGCCTTTTGCCGAGGCAGCACGCCGTAACAACATCACGGTTGGTATTGCGACCAAATCGAACAATCTTGCCGACCAGCTCATGTACCATGAGCTGCCAAAACTTGCCGAGCAACTGGACGGTGGTCTGTCATTTTGCGCTCTCAAGGGGTATGACCACTATCCGTGCCTGCGCAAGCTTGAGCGCATGAGCCGCGGCCAGGTCGAGATTACCACCAAGCGCGATCCGGCGGACACGCTCACGGCGGTCGCGGTCATTATGGCGTACGTCTGCCAATCAGCCGATGGCGACCTCGACTCGCTCGGCATTCGGTGGCGCAGCGTCAACCGTCCCGACTTTACGACGGCCTCGCGCGAGTGTGCTCGTCGCCTCTGCCCGTTTTTTCCTGATAAATGTTTGGTCCACGGCGCTCGCCGTCGTGCGGCGCATGCCGATGTGGTGGTCACCAACCATTCCCTGCTGTTCCGCAACGTCGCGGCCGAGGGCAGGATTTTGCCGCCGATTCGTCATTGGGTAATCGACGAGGCCCATTCCATCGAGCGCGAGGCGCGCCGTCAGTGGGCGCGTGTGGTGTCGGCGGACGAATCACGCGTCCTGTTCGAGCGTCTGGGTGGCTCGAGCACCGGCGCGCTAAGCCAGGTTTCCCGTGATTTGGCAACCTCCGAGGGCTCTACGCTCTATCTGGGCCTTGCCGCCAAGGCGACGTCGACGGTTGCGCACGCGAGCATGGCGATCGCCGGCGTGTTCGATGGCGTTCGCGAGCTCGGCCGCCGTGCCCGTGGGGGCTATGACAATGCCAATCTATGGATTGGCCCCGAGCTGCGCGAATCTGACGACTGGCATGATTTCTTGCAGTCGGCCTACGCTGGCATCGACGCATTGGAACAAGCTGACAAGAGCGTCGACGCGCTGGTGCAAGCCGTCGCCGCCGACAAGCCAGAGGTTGTTGTCGACCTGGGTGATATCTCGCGCCGCCTGCACGAGCTGGCCGAGAACCTAAAACTCATCATTGATGGTACCGATGAACACTACGTGTATTCGCTGCAGGTCAATCGCAGGCTGCGTGCCGGCGGAGAGTCAATGACCGCAGAGCGCATCGACATTGGCGAGGCCTTGGCAACCGAGTGGCTGCCTGAGGTTCACACGGCTATCTTTGCCTCGGCGACCATGACGGTGTCCAAAAGCTTTGAGCACTTTAACCATGCGGTCGGCCTTGATCGCATCGGTGCTTCAACGTCGTCATCGCTGCACTTGGATTCGAGCTACGACTTCGATTCGAACATGGCTGTAGTCGTTGCGGGCGATATCCCCGATCCGCGCGATCGTGAGAGCTATCTTACGGCGCTCGAGCGCGTACTGGTCGACGCCCATCTTGCCATGGGCGGATCGGTGCTCACGTTGTTCACCAACCGGCGCGACATGGAGGACCTATACGCCCGCGTTGAGCCCAAGATGGCCCGTGCGGGTCTGGAGCTCAACTGCCAGCAGCGCAACTCATCTCCTCGTCGCCTGCGCGACCGGTTTATCAACGAACCGACCTCGTCGCTTTTTGCGCTCAAGGCCTTCTGGGAGGGGTTTGATGCCAGCGGCGAGACGCTGCGCTGCGTCATCATTCCCAAGTTGCCGTTCTCGAGCCCCACGGACCCGCTCTCGTGCGAGCGCAACCTGCGCGAAGACCGCGCATGGGCGCGCTATTCGCTGCCCGAGGCGGTGCTCGAGGTTAAGCAGGCCGCGGGGCGTTTGATTCGCTCGTCGACCGATAGCGGTGTGCTGATCTTGGCGGATCCTCGCCTGGTGACGAAGGGCTATGGCAAGAAGTTCTTAACGTCGCTGCCCACGAGCTCCTACCAGCGCATCGAATCGGCGCAGATCGGGCACTATCTACAGCTGTGGCGTGCACGCCACGAGCGGCGGCGCTAAAGCGGACAGACGAGGGTTTTTGCCATATCGCACAGACGCTTTGACAGGACTGGCTCATCCAAGATGCGGATGGCTCCGCCCGCTGCGATTATCTGGCTCAGCAGCCAACGCTCGGAGCCGTAATGTACGGTTACCGTTGCCGTGTCTGTCCCGCTGCGCTCGATTAGGGTGATGCCGGCCCAGTCCAGATGCTCCGCCATATCGAATGGCATCAAGAGCTTTGCGCTACGCTGCGTCCGGGCAAGGGAATCGTGGAGGGATGCAACGTCCGGTGCGTGAGGCACGACGGAGTCTTCCGTCAAGGCGAGTCCCTCGATTTTATCCATGCGATAGGTGCGCTGCTCATCGACCGCGATGTCCCAGGCAATCAGATATGTTTGGTCGCCGTTTGCTGTAATGCGCAAGGGGTCGACCAGACGCTCGCGTGGCCGCGCATCGTCCATCGAGCGATACGAGATACGACAGCGAACGCCGTCCTGAATGGCGCAGCTCAGCTGCTGCCAGTGCGACCCGTGGTTGACGGTGTCAAAGACGTGCTGGTTATAGCCGAGCTCTTCGGGTAGAAGAGCATGCCGAATCCGGGCTGCCGTCTGTGGCTCGATCCCCAACGATTCAAGTTCGTGGTTGAGCACAGCGCCCTCGGCGGCACTCAGGCGCAACGGTAGAACACGCCCGGCGTCGCCGGTGAGGACCACACGCTCGCCGCGGCATTCGCAGATGATGCGCGCGCCCGATTCTCGGTCCGCGAGCGTCGAGACGATCTCGAGAATCTCGTCGAGCGACACCCCTGTGATGTCAAAGCGGCTGCAAATCTCGGCTCGTGTCATGCCGCTCTCGCCGGCGGCGTAGAGGGCCTCCATGATGTCGATGGCACGCGAGAGTCTCTGCTCGCTGGTGAGTTTACGCACGGGCATGCTCGTGCACCGTCCTTTCAATGAGGCGGTTCCACGCCTGCTTGAGCGATTTGGGGGCCACGGGCCTCATGCCGTCCACGGCGTGGGCCATGCAAAATGAGGCGGCGGCTTCAAGGTCACGCACGTCAACGGTCCAGGCCCATCCCACATCGGTGTGTGCGAGCTCACCTCGCCCGCGCGTGAGGCCGTTGATCATATCGATCTGCGTCTGAGGGGCGAACGAGAACGTGGCTGCAACGGGCGGTCGGTCGGCAAAATCGAATTCAAAGAACAGATAGTCGTTGAGATTGAAGTCCGCAGGGATGGCGTAGGCCTTCGAAGGACGCCAAGCGCGAACGATACGGTCGCAGCGGAATGTCCTGATGCCGTCGGTGACATTGTCGAGGCCGCAGAAGTACGCCACGCCCTCGCGTTCGAACATGCCGTAGACGCAGACGGTACGTTCTTTCTGCTCGCCGCGTCCGTTCTGATATAAAAATCGCAGCGCGCATCGCTCGGCAAAGGCGCTCCATACCGCATCGACGGTGGGAGAGCGGCGGATTGGTGCTTCGTCCACCGTCGTCCTACCGGTGAGATAGGCAATCTTGGAGCGAATATCGGCAAGCGGTGCGGCAAAAGTGGATGAGCCGGCCGCTAGTGTCTGGTCGATGGCGTTGAGCAGGATATCGGCGTCGTCTGCGGTGATGAGGCCGCCTGCTGCAAAGGTGTGCTCGCGGTCGATTGTCCACGAGCTTTCCTCGGTCTCCTGTGCACCGGCGGGGCGAACCTCCTTGATTAAGATGCCACGCTCGAGCAGTTTGTCACGATCGCGCCGAAACTTGCGCTTATCCGAGTCGATGTTGCCCGAGTCATATCCCAGGTCAGAATCCAAGACGATCTGCTCGGTCGTCAGCGGTTCGGGGGAGCTGTTGAGCACAAAGAAAAGATTGAGGATGCGCTGAGCCGTTTTATCGAAACTGGGCTCCGAATTCCCCTTTTTAATTGTCGCGGTCGGGTCGCTTGCCGTCATAGAGTCCTCGCATGAGAAGGTGGTTTGCTGCCATGATTTTAGTCCGATATGGAGATTAGGCTATATCCTTGTCCGCTCGGGGCGTTAAGATGGCCCGAATTCGGTCGTTTGCGCTTGCTCGGGGTATACTTTCGACTATATACGGTTCTAATGTGCATGCATTGGGCCTATTTGTCGGATTATGGATGTGGAGCGCACATGGCGAACACCCAGAACTATATTAACCACCTGCTGCAGAACACCGGCATTACGCCGGCATGCAGCGAAGAAGAGCGCTTGGCTGCCGAGGATATCGCTCAGATCTTCCGCAACCATGGCTTTGATCCCGAGGTTCAGGAGTTCAATGCCCCGGCGCCCAGTAGGTTGGCATTTGCCGTCACCGGTATTCTTGCGTTTGCCGGTGCCCTGCTGATGGGCATCGGCGGCGGTATCGGCTTGGTCGGCACCTTGCTGGCCATTGTCGGCGCCGTTCTTTACGTGCTCGAGCGCACGGGCCACCCCGTGGTTTCGCGCCTGGGCAAGACGGGCGTGAGCCAAAATGTCATCGCCTACCACAAGGCCTCGGGCCCGCTCGCGTCCCCGCGTAACCGCCCGGTGGTCGTTGTCGCACACTACGACTCTCCCCGTGCTGAGCTGCTCGCCCGCGAGCCTTATGCTTCGTATCGTGCGCTCATCGCCAAGCTGTTGCCCGTTGCCACGGTTGCCCCCGCTGCCGTTGCCATCCTGCGTATTCTGCCGCTCCCCGGCGCGCTCAAGGTTCTGCTGTGGATTGTCGCGATCCTCGCTTCCCTCGTTGCACTCGCCAACGCGGTAAACATCATCTCTAACCGCCACATTCTTCCCTATACGTCTGGCGCGGTGTGCAACAAGTCTTCTGTCGCCGCTATGCTCGGCGTTATGGACAACGTTGCTCCCTTCCAGGGCGAAAACGAGTTTCCCGACGATGTTCCGTTCGATACCTATTTTGGGGAGCAGAAGCGTCGTGCCGAGGAAATGGCGCGCGCAGCGGCGGAATATGCCGCGGCCCAGCAGCAAAACGACTACGGCAACACCATCGAGTATGAAGAGCCTACCTACGCCGAGGACGAATTCGGTCAGCCGATTGCTCCCGACGCTCAGACCGAGCCCGAACAGGGTGAGGCTTTCGACGAGCAAATCGAGGGCTTTGAGGGTGCGTCTGCCGACGAGACGCTGATCGGCGCTATCGTGCCTGAGGATCAGAATCAGGCTGCCCAAGCCGAAGAGTTCAATGACGAGGTTCCCGCTGCCGAGCCGGCGGAGGAGTCTGCCGAGCCCGAGCCCAAGCTCTATCGCAACGCCGCCGGCAACATCCGCTTTGGTTCGGATGCCATCCGTGCGCTCGGAATGCTTCCCGAGTCCTGCACGCTCGATTACGAGGAGGGCGAGGAGCCGACGTTTGAGCCCGAGCCTGCCCCCGTCGTGGCTGCGGATGATGAGTCTGCCGCGGTTACCGCTGCCGTTGCCGATCCCGAGGCGGTGTCCGCGTTCGATCCCGCGGCAGGACTGGACATTTTGGCTCCCGCCGCACCGGCGCAAGACGTTGCGGACGAGTCTGACGACGATTACGTTGAACAACCGAGGCGCGTGTCTTACGAGAGCGATACTGATTTCTCGGCCGAGATTCCCGCGGCAACGCCGCATGCCGACATTGCATCCGCGTTCTCGTCGATTGGCGCCAGCGCTTCCAACTTCTTTAAGGGTGCGTTTGCAAAGGGCAAGAAATTTGTCGACGATTTCGAGGAGAAGCGCGCTGCCGCACGCGAGGCTGCCGAGCAGGAGGCTATCGCTCAGCAGCAGGCAGCCGAGGCGGCACGTGAGCTCGCGGCGCAAGAGTTCGAGCAGAACGAGGCTATGCAGTCCGCGCCCGTCGAAGCCGCCGAAGCTACAACGTCCTTTGAGTCCCAGCAACCGGCGTCCGCGGATGTTGTTGAAGCGACGACGTCTTTCGAGGCTCAGCAGCACGTCGATAGCACCGTGTCGTTTGATGCCGCGCAGTTCGATTCCACGATAACGTTTGAAAAACAGGGCACCGCGATTGCCGAGCCCCTTCCTGTTTCCGATGAGCAGGGCGACGCGGCAGACGATGACGAGCCTGTTGATGCTGCCGAAATCCAAGATGCCGCCGAGGACGAGCCCGTCGAGGCCAACTCTGACGAAGAGCAATACGCGGCAGCCGAGCAAGATGATTCGACCGAGGTCGAGCAGGAGGAAGTGCCTGCGGTTTCCGAGACTCCCGAGACGGATGAGTCGAGGCCTTATTCCACGCAGATTTTCACCATGCCGACCCCGAGTGGTTCCGGTGCCACGGTTGCCAATGTTGCTCCCACCCAGGACGAAACGGTCGATTCCCTTATGGCCCAGATTTCCTCCCAGGCATCGCCGCGCCCGCAGATGAATGTTCCCGATCCGGCGTCGGCACCGTCGCCTGCACCTTCCTCGTCTCCGCTGGCTTCGGTCCCCGATCCGTCGCTGCCGTCTATGAAGCAGGCAAACGTTGCGTCTCGCACGTCGCTGTTCGACCTTCCCGACCCCTCCGCACAGGTCAACGATCCCTTTGCTACTGTCCAGGGCCCCGAACCCACATCGGCACCCGTTGCGCCTCCTATGCCCGTTGCGTCGGGCGCGCAGCCGATCGAGACCATTTCGGCTCCCGCCCCGGCGGCACCCAAGTCTCGTAAGCGCGGCCTGGGTGGTCTGTTCGGCCGTAAAAAGAAAAACGAGCAGGACAGCATGAGTGACTGGCTGGGCGTCGAAGACGATTACGATGCCAAGAAGTCCGGTCGCGGTATCGGTTCGTGGGATAACTTCGAGGACGATAACGATGGCTGGAAGGGTGGCGCTACGTCTTCCGATGGCGCTTCTTCCGAAGATATGCTCTCGGCTGTCGCCTCTATGGGCGATGATGAGCTGCTCGGTCACGATATCTGGTTTGTGGCAACGGGCGCCTCGGATTGTGATGGCGCTGGCATGAAGGCCTTCTTGGCTTCGCATCGCGATAAGCTCCGCGGCGTATTCTTTATCAATCTTGAATCCGTCGGCGCCGGTAGGCTTTCGGTGGTGACGGTCGAGGGCGAACAACAACTGCTCAAGGGCGATCGCCGCATCATGAACCTGGTCAGCAAGGTCTGCAAGTCGTTCCATGTCGATTGTGGCGCGCTCGAGATGCCCTATGCCAAGACCGATGCCTATGCTGCGCTCGAGGCGAGCCGCCGAGCCCTTACCATCGCCGGCGTGGACGGCACGCGTCTGGCTTGCGCTCGTACCGAGGACGACCTGCCCCACAATGTCAACCCGACGAACATTGCCACGGTATCCGAGGTCGTGACCGAGGTTATCCGCCGTTCGTAGACGGAGCTCTAAGGAGTCAACGTGTTTTCGTATATTAAGCGCCATTGGCCTGTCTACGTGATTTTGACCTTGATTGCCATTGCGTTAGGATTTGGGGCTGCCTACATCGTGGGTGCAAAGGGCTCGACCCCCGCCTCCGCAATCAGCGAAGAGGTGGAGCAAGAACAGAGTACGGGTGCCGATGGGATTCCTGAGTCCGAGCAGGCAATCGTTGATGGTGGATCTTCGTCTGCAGAGTAGATGCGGCGATTTAAATGATTGAAAGCGGGCGAGCCAGGGGACTGGCTCGCCCGCTTTTTCATCGCGCTAGCGCTTCTTTGGGATCGACCTAAGGCGAGCGAACCATAGGGCTGCGGCACCCGAGGTCAGGAGCGCGGTGATGCAAGCGGCGATGGGAACTGATCCTGTTGCCGGTAGGTCCTGCGGTAGGGTACAGCGTTGAATGACGCTGTCCTCGTCATGTGACTCAAGTTTATCGCCGCCGCCGTTGCGGCAAAGATCGACGCGCGCGCTGTTGGTGAGTGCGGTTTGGGGCGTATAAGCCGACGTTGCCTGCATGTGTACGACTGCGCCCCGAGCGTCTGTGCCAAGGATTGCTTTGGCATCGTCAAGGTCGTCGTGCTCATCTTTGAGATCATCGCGGGTCCAAGAATCCGCATCGCTTCGAGTCGTAAAGTCGGCGGCTACCGCACCGTATTCAATTCGAATGCCCGTTACGACGGTATTGGATGCAAGGTCGAGTTCTTTCGCCTCGAGTGTGGTGGATTCCGTGGTCGAGATATCCGCCTTCCAGAGGTGCCAACCGTCGTAATCGACGAGGCGACAGTCCTCACCCAGGCTCTCTTTTACTTCGTCGGACTCAAGCCAAGGATTTTCGTGCCCATCGTCAAGTGTCGCGTTTGCCGGCTCATCGACGTCTGTCGAGTCCAACGGCGTCGTGCGATACCATACGTTGCACAGACCGTTGAGGTCGCCGATGGCGACGGGGGTTTCGATTGAGATGAATCTCGCTGTGCCGTCTTTGGCGCACTCAAGATCATCGGTAATCGTAAACTCATCAACCCAAGTAGCGGAATCGTTTCGAGCATCGATGGTATAGGAGAAAAGCCCATCACTATTGGTTTGCGTCGTGGCGCGGTTTTTACCATCGCCGTTAGCCAACAGGCCCTTTTCGATAGGTTGGACAAGTTCCTGACGCTTGTCGACCTGCCCCTTGATCTCGATGGGCGCATCCTTCATCGCGACGGATTGGACTTCTCCCGTATCCTTTATTTCAAACGTTATCTCCTCGGCAAGGTCATAGGTCCGCGGAGAAATCATTTCGCGCAACGAGTAGGTGCCGGGTGCAAGATGTTCGACGCGGTGCGGCTTGTCGGATGAGGTCCAGGAGTCTATTTCGGTTTTATCGGGACCATATAAGGTGAGTTGTGCGCCTTTCACTTCCTGCTCTCCGCTTGCATCGACCTTGGAGATATCAACCTTGGTGTAATCGTCGGATACGTTAAGCCGTGCTTCTACAACGGGTGTTTTCTGGTCGGCATAAGTAAGGTCGACAATATGGGTTGTCCGATCGAGCAAGAAGCCTGCCGGCGCTTGAGTCTCGACAACCTCGTAGCGTGCGGTGCCAGATCCCAGCGGGAGGTCGTCCGCGCGTGCTTCTCCAGTTTCATCCGTCGTGACGGTCGCGACAGTCTCACCGTCGAGCGCGGCAATGCTACCGTCGGGGCGCACGATATCACCCGAGGCACGGATCTCAAAGATGGCGCCCGCGAGGCTGCTGCCGTCTACGGCATCGGTTTTAACGATCCTGATGTTTCCGGTCGCGGCGTGGTCATAACACGAGGCGATTGCAACGGGCGTTAGGTTCATGTCGGCGGGTATGTTTACCTCGATCTCTTCGTCGACAAGATAGGGCTCTTTGGCCGAGGTTTCGCGTACATAATAGGTGCCCGGCACGAGCGATTCGGGCAGTGTGACGGTCCCGGTCGCGTCAGTCGTAAAGGTGTCCATTACGTTATGTGCTGGATACCAGCAAGTTTGTGAGACAGGTTCATGATTGATGTCGAGGAGTTGGAAGGTGAATCCGGCTAGTGGAACAGAAGCGCCTGTTTGGGCATCGCGTTTTACAATCTGGAGATGCGTCGACAGAGCGTGGTTGTCCACGATATATTGAAGCTCGGCGCCGTTGGAAATCTGATTGGCCCCGACGGTCCATTCCCCTGCACGTTTAAAACCCTCGGGGACGGTTTCCGGAACCTCGCGAATCGTGTAGCCGGCACGGTCGTATGGGACGGCTCCGTGGACACCGGCGGGTCGCTTGCCTGTGCCGAACCATGCTTCGGGCTGGTCTTTGGTGGAGGCAAAGCCATAGATGTTTGTGGTCAGTGTGCCAACAACCTGCTGAGAGCTGTTGCTGACAACCTCAAAGACAACACCACCCGCCGGCTGCTCCAGGCCGGATTGGTCGCTATTGCCGTAATCCTTGAATTTGGAAATCTCAAGGTCAAACGCAATGGGGATATCGGAAATGCGAGATTCGATCTCGACCACGCCTGAATCGCCGAGCTGGTCGGCTCCGACGGTATAGGTCCAGCTGTCGTTGGATGGCAGGTAGCCCTCGGGGGCTTTTGATTCGTAGATGGTAAAGGTTCCTAAGGGGACATCGGCGAGGGTGGCCCGACCGCTTTCGTCGGTCGTGAGGATTTGCGCCCATCCAGGGGTTGATTGTGACACACACGTGAACTCTGCTCCTGCGAGTGAAGATCCCACCTGGGGGCCGGCATTCGTCGCGGCATCGAGTTTTACGATACGCAGGTTGATGGTGCCGGGCTGTTCATCAATGGCGACCTGTCCACCGTCATTCCCCGTGGTAAAGGCGATGCGATCACGACGGGGGACATAGCCGGCCGGCGCCTTCGTTTCAACTAGGTAGTATGCCGTGTTGGGCAGAAGTGTTGCTTGCGCCCGACCGTTGCTGTCCATCTGGATGGTGCCGACATGCGCGCCGCTGGCGCTCTCAAAAATATCGAATGATGCCCCGTCAAACTGATAAGTATTGTTTCCGCTGGTAATGGCGGCGTTTGCAGACTGTTTTTTGAAGGAAACAGAGACCGCCGGCAGTACATAGAGCATGTCTTGACGTTTGCTGCCGCCCGATACGGCTCCTAGATAGCGCCGCGCGCGGTGCGGAGCGGCTTTGATGCTTCCTGATTTTGCGTTGTCGTGGAGCCACCGCGCAGCCGCCACGACTTCATTGTCGGCGGTAAAGTGCCCACTCTTGGTTTTGCCCTGAGCGGTCGTGTAGGAATAGGTACCGTCGACATGGGTAGTGCCGTTGAGCATCCACACGGCAAGCTGGGTTGCGGCGCGGGCGCGATCGGGTGAAAGGTGGTAACCGCCAAACGACGTGGCGGTAGGATATCCGTGACAAACGATTGCCGCGAACTCGTCGTCGAGCCACACCCAGCCTTGATCAAAGTTGAGCCATGGGCCGCCCGGCTTGGTGGGGCCGGGGCGCTCCTGGTTCATGCAGTAGGCAATCGAGGCGTCTTGAGCTTCATACTTGCCGATGAAGAAGGGCCCACAATCATCGCTAATAGTGCGGAAGCCGAGTTGGTCGTAGCCATCGACGGCAAATGCGGCTCTCGGTGCCAGGCAGCCGAAAAGCAGGAAGAGGAGCAGGAGCAGCGGACCTGTTGCGATTGCGCTGTGGACAGAGTGCGTGGGTGCGTTGGACATGGCTGCTCCTTATCCCTCGTGCGCCGCACGGGGAGGCTGCGACGCGTAGGATGAGGCTACCCCCGAGGTTCATGCGGGTAAGTACCGGAGCCTGACCAAAAGCTTGCCCATTTCCTGACAAATTGAGCTCAAATACAACAATCAAGCAAAAGCGCAGGTAGAAGATAGGGAGAACAGGAGGCCAAAGGTCCTCATCTCCACAATTGGCGCGATTTTCAAACGATTCTCCACAGCTAAAACAAGCATCGACACCCTTGTATCGAACAAGACAACCGCGTTATACTATCCCCCACATATGCGGGCATCGCCAAGTGGTAAGGCATCAGCTTCCCAAGCTGACACTCGCGGGTTCGAGTCCCGTTGCCCGCTCCAGAAAAAGTAAAAGCACGACACCGTTCCGGTGCCGTGCTTTTTTCAATAAAGCGCCGGGACTCGAACCCGCCAGGGTGCGAGCGTAAAACAAACGCGAAGCGTTTGTAGCGAGCAGGCGAAGGCGCCGGCAGGCGCCTGAAGCAGGTGCGGATTTGCGAAGCAAATACGCGGACGTCCCGTTGCCCGCTCCATCGAGCGCGGGAGACTTTGGGGCGGCCAATTCAACAAAGTCTTCCCCATCGTCTCCGTGAATCCGAGGAGATCGACCGCAGCCGGTGCGGATTTGCGAAGCAAATGCGCAGACGTCCCGTTGCCCGCTCCAATTCCAAAATGTTAGGTTAATGCCTGCTGCCCATACTTGCACCTGCGCACGGTACAATGGTTGGGTTACGACCAACGTGCCAATAACCAAAAAGGAGCCGCTATGATCGATCGCTATACCCGCCCGGAGATGGGACACATCTTCTCCCTCGAGAACAAGTACGCCATTTGGCAGGAGATCGAGGTTCTGGCCTGCGAGGCCCAGGCGGAGCTCGGCAAGATCGGTATTTCCAAAGACGAGGCCCAGTGGATCCGCGACCATGCCAACTTTGAGAAGGCGAAGGTCGATGAGATCGAGGAAGTCACGCGCCACGACGTCATTGCCTTCCTGACCAACATGAAGGAATACATCGATGCCGATGTTCCCGAGGGCGACCCCAAGCCCAGCCGCTGGGTTCACTATGGCATGACCAGCTCGGATCTGGGCGACACGGCCCTGTGCTACCAGCTCACCCAGGCCTGCGACCTGATCATCGAGGACGTCAAGAAGCTCGGCGAGATTTGCAAGCGTCGCGCCTTTGAGGAGCGCAACACGCTCTGTGCCGGCCGCACTCATGGCATCCACGCCGAGCCGATGACCTTCGGCATGAAGTTTGGCTCTTGGGCCTGGGAGCTCAAGCGCGATCTGGATCGTCTTGAGGACGCCCGCAAGAATGTTGCCTTCGGTGCCATCTCGGGCGCTGTCGGCACGTACAGCTCCATCGAGCCGTTCGTCGAGGAGTACGTCTGCGAGCACCTGGGCCTGGTCCACGATCCTCTGTCCACGCAGGTCATCAGCCGCGATCACCATGCCTACCTTGCCGGCGTGCTTGCCACTACAGCGGCCACCTGTGAGCGCATCGCTACCGAGGTCCGCAATCTGCAGAAGACTGATACGCTCGAGGCCGAGGAGCCGTTCCGTAAGGGCCAAAAGGGCAGCTCAGCCATGCCGCACAAGCGCAACCCCATCACCATGGAGAAAGTCTGCGGTCTGTCGCGCGTCGTGAAGTCCAACGCCCAGGTTGCCTTCGATAACGTCGCCCTGTGGCACGAGCGTGACATTTCGCACTCCTCTGCCGAGCGCGTCGCCCAGGCCGATAGCTTCATCGCCCTCGACCACATGTTCCAGTGCCTCATCCGCGTTATCGACGGCCTGCAGCTGTATCCCGCCCGCATGATGGCCAACCTCAATAAGACCCGCGGCCTCATCTTCTCTTCCAAGGTACTGCTCGCCCTCGTCGACACGGGCATCACCCGCGAGGACGCGTACGCCATTGTGCAGGAGAACGCTATGGCAACCTGGCACGAGGTACAGGATTGTGTCTCCGGCCCCACCTTTAAGGAGCGTCTCGAGGCCGACCCGCGCTGCACCGTCAGTCAGGAGAAGCTCGACGAGATCTTTGATCCGTGGGACTTCCTCACCCGTATCGACACGGTCTTTGATCGTCTGGAGCAGCTGAGCTTCGAGTAGGTTCGGGCATAACGTTAGCTTTTTAGGGCGCTTTGCTGGTAATGTGTGTTGCCGGCAAAGCGCCTCGTTGCATTTAGGGAAAGACGGGGATAATAGTCGTCTCGAATAACATTCTGAGAGGGGATCGCATGATTTCGTTTGATTACAAGCCTCAGGGCGTGTGTGCTCGCAATATTCACCTTGATCTTTCCGATGACGGCAACAAGGTGATGGGCGTTGAGTTTACCGGCGGCTGCGACGGCAATCTCAAGGCTATCTCCAAGCTGGTCGAGGGCGCTCCTGCCGATCGCGTAATCGAGGTTCTCGCCGGTAATACCTGCGGTATGAAAAAGACCTCCTGCGCCGACCAGCTTACACGCGCTATCGAGGCCGCTCGCACCGAGATCGCCTAATGGGTATCGCCGATCACATCAAGAACGGAATATCGCGTCGCGGCTTTGTACTCGGTGGGGCTGCCGCGGGCGCTGCCACGGTGCTTGCCGGATGCTCGAAAAAAACGGGCACCAGCGATGATGCCGCCGGCGAGCCGCAGGTTATCAAGGATGATTCCAAAATCATCTCGATTACGGATGAGTACGAGGCAGTCGACATCGATCTTGAGCCGGCGGCGTCATGGACGCTGCCTCTGGGTACGCTGCTGTACTACTGCGACGGCGATTACGCCGCGGCGATGATGGCGCCCGCATCGGCACTGCACGCCAACACACTCGGTGTGCTCAACCTGGGCGATGGCTCGCTTACCACATTAATCGAGGATCCTATCGAGGGCACGGGATATGCATTCTACGATGTCCGTGCCGGCGACAGCGTATTCGCGTGGGTTGAGATGAACTTTGCCAATTCATCGTGGAAGCTCTACGGTCAAAATCTGTCGGGCGCTTCGCTCTCTGGCGACGTGGTTGAGCTCGATCGAGGTGGCAAGGACTATGATCCGCCGCTGTTTACGGCGTTCGGGTCATCAGTCATCTGGTATAAAATGCCCTCGGCAGGTGGCAATAAAACGAGTAGCGATTCGTTTTGCTATCGTCGCTCACTTGATGAATCCAAGGCCGAGACAATTTGGAAATCGACGGGCCGCTTTGCATCGGCCCCGCGCGCGAGCGACGGCATTTTGACCATCTCGCCGCGTGTCCGCAACGACGAGGGCGTCTACTACGGCATAACGGCAATCGATCTGACCGACGGCAACAACACCAAGCGTGCCCAGTTGGTCCTTCCTTCGTCAGTTTTGCCTTTCGAGGCCGTATATATGGGCGATACCTTCGTGTTTTCTATCGAGGCGGCCTATAGTGGCGTGGGCAGCCTGGGCAATATGGGCACGTATATCGGTAATGAAGGAGGGCCGTACCTCTTCCTGTCACGCGAGCCGCTCGCATGTGCGGCTGGCAAGAAGAATAAATACCTTGTTAAGGTACAGGCGTCGCATTTCCTGATCGACACCTCTGCCAAGACCTATGGCTCGCTGCTGTCGCCCGACCGCGCTTTGGAGTATGGCGATTATCCAGCTACGGCGGGAAAATCGGACTCATTCCTTACGTACGCCACGGTGCGCAACAGCCAGGGTATACCAGAGACGGTCACTGCACGCCTATTCTCTCTTTAAGCTTAGAGGGGTTAAAAAGGCGCCAACAGGGGAATAAACGCGTTGTAATTGTGAGTACCGCCCGCCGAGCTGCCGCGTCATAGCGGCATCTGGCGGGCTCAGGTGCGTTAAAATGGGCTTGTTCTTAGCTAATTGAGACAGGGGGGCCGTGTTATGGCTTCAGATGCAAAAAAGATTCTGCTGGTCGAGGATGAGAAGGCAATCCGTGACGCCGTCGCTGCCTATCTCGAGCGCGAAGGCTACTGGGTTGTGGGCGTCGGCGACGGCCAGTCCGCGATCGAGGAGTTCGAGAAGCATCAGTTCGACCTGGTCGTGCTCGACCTTATGCTCCCCAAGATCCCCGGCGAGCGCGTTTGCCGCACCATTCGCGATACCTCGGATGTCCCCATCATCATGCTGACGGCTAAGGGCGAGATCGAGGACCGTATTATCGGTCTTGAGCTCGGCGCCGACGACTATCTGATTAAGCCGTTCTCGCCGCGCGAGCTCGTCGCCCGCGTTCGCGCTCTGTTCCGCCGTGCCCATCAGGCCGACGAGCCCGCCGTCGAGGTACTCGACTTCGGCGATCTGGTCATCGATATCTCGGGCCACAAGATCTTGGTCGAGGGCAAGGAAGTCGATCTGACGGCTTCCGAGTTCAAGCTGCTCACCACACTTGCCCGTCATCCCGGCCGTGTGTATAACCGCATGGAGCTGGTCGAGAAAGTGCTCGGGTATGACTTTGAGGGCTATGAGCGCACCATCGATAGCCACGTGAAGAATCTTCGCGCCAAGCTGGGCGATGATCCCAAGAAGCCCAAGTGGCTCTACACCGTCCATGGTGTCGGCTATCGCTTCGAGGCTCCGGCCAAGACCGATAAGTCGGACGAGAAATAGGGAAATCACATATGACACCTGCGCGCTTTGAAATCGGACAAAAGCACAAGCAGGAGAGCGAGGCGGGTTCCAAGGCTAGTTGGAACACGCCTCGTTCCGATTCACGGCCAACGATGAGCTATCCCTCGCGCATGGCACTTGCTTTTGCTCTGACATCGCTCATGACGGTATTGGTGCTGGTGGGCGTTGTCTCTGTTGTGTGGGGCACGGTCTTTTCGGATTACACACGCTCCAATATCGTCGAAATCGCAAATTCCGCTGCCGAGAAGTTGGCGACCTCATATGAGGAAAACGGCTCTTGGACCGCGGGAGAACTGCGCACGGTCGCAACGTCGAGTTTGGTTTCCGACGATCTGGGCATGCAGGTCGTCAATAAAAAGGGTGTGATCGTTTATGACGATTCCTGGCCCTCGGCAAGCGCCACCGCCGATGTACGCGAAAACCAGGCTACGACCGACGACACGAGCGGCAAGAGGGCATCGCATAGCCCGGTCTCGTCTGCTCCAACCGACTCCGATAGCGTTGCTAACGTCGAGATTGTAACGTCTTCCGGCGAGCATGTCGGACAGGTAAAGCTGTGGGCCATCGGCTCCGACGCTCTGCTCACCAAGGCGGACTCTGCGTTTAGGGAGAAGACCTTTAACGCCATGGCCCTCGCCGCGGTTGTTGCAATCTGCATTTCGGTCGTTATCGGATCGCTCGTGTCGCGCATGCTCACCAAACCGATTCATCGCATCACCAGTACCGCAAAGCAAATCCGTGACGGCGACCTGTCGGCTCGCACGGGGCTGCGCGGTGATGACGAGATCGATCAGCTGGGTGAGACCTTCGATGAGATGGCCACCTCGCTCGAGAAGGATATGAAACACGAGAAGCGCCTGACCTCGGATGTCGCACACGAGCTGCGCACGCCGCTTATGGCGATGCTTGCGACGGTCGAGGCCATGCAGGACGGCGTGTATCCCACCGACGATGAGCATTTGGAGACCGTTGCTTCCGAGACGCGTCGCCTGGCTCGTCTGGTGCAGCAGATGCTCGACCTGTCGCGCATGGAAAACAGCACGGCTCCGCTCAACCTTGAGCCGGTGGACATGGTTCCTTTCGTGCGATCGATTGTGAACGGCCAGGAGCGTCTGTTTGCCGACCGCGATCTGCGCCTGCGTTTTGCGGACGAGACCCAGGGTCACGACGATGTCGTCGAAGCCGATCCCGACATGATCACGCAATGTGTTATCAACCTCATGAGCAACGCCATGCGCTACACCCCCGAGGGCGGTTGGGTCGTGGTGTCGGTGCTCAGTGACCGCAGGCACGTCAGCATTGCCGTTTCTGATACCGGCATCGGTATTGCCAAGGACGATCTGTCGCGCATTTTCGGGCGGTTTTGGCGCGCCGATGCCAGCCGCGCCCGCGAAGCTGGCGGCCTGGGCGTCGGCCTCGCCGTGACCAAGCAGATCGTCGAGCGTCACCATGGCTACATATCCGTGGAGTCGGAGCTTGGAAAGGGTACGACTTTTACAATTCATCTGCCCCGCGAGCACACGGCGGACGCGGCATCTACTACAATGGAGCACTAGCTTTTCGCTATTCGGTGAAGGAGGGGCCGCGTCCCTGCCGCTCCGAGTTTGCGAAAACATGCGGGAAAGAACCCGCATTTCTGTCGTATTTAGGTAAGGAGTGACTCACGTGACAACGATGGAGCGTCGTCCGGATTCCCGTGGCAAGGTTCGTGATATCTACGATGCCGGTGAAAACCTGCTGATGGTCGCCACCGACCGCATTTCTGCGTTCGACTTCATTCTTCCCGACGAGATTCCGTTTAAGGGAGAGGTGCTCAATCGCATCTCGGCATTCTGGTTCGATAAGTTTGCCGACATCGTCCCCAACCATCTCGTTTCCATCGACCCGGCGGATTTCCCCGAGGAGTTTGCTGAGTATCGTGACTACCTCGCTGGCCGCGCCATGCTGGTTAAGAAGGCCCAGACGATTCCTATCGAGTGCATCGTCCGCGGCTATCTGACCGGTTCGGGCAAGAAGACCTATGACGAGAACGGCACCGTCTGCGGCATTCAGCTGCCCGAGGGTCTGACCGAGGCCTCCAAGCTTCCCGAGCCGCTGTTCACGCCGTCCACGAAGGCCGAGATCGGCGACCACGACGAGAACATTTCGTTCGAGCGTTGCTGCGAGATCGTGGGTGAGGACATCGCCGCGCAGATTCGCGACCTTTCCCTCAAGATCTACAAGGCCGCTGCCGAGTACGCCGCGACCCGTGGCATCATCATTGCCGACACCAAGTTCGAGTTTGGTGTTATTGATGGCAAGGTCACGCTGATCGACGAGTGCCTCACGCCCGACTCCAGCCGTTTCTGGCCTGCTGCCAGCTACGAGGAGGGCAAGATCCAGCCTAGCTACGACAAGCAATTCGTCCGCAATTGGCTCAAGGCCAACTGGGATATGACGGGGGAGACCCCGCACCTGCCCGCCGAGGTCATCGATGGCACGTCCGAGCGCTATCGCGAGGCCTTCCAGATCATCACGGGCTCCCAGTTCACAAGCATGAAGGAGAACGCATAAGTGAGTACCCGTAGCGCCACGAACAAGCGCACGCAATCCCACGAAGTTACCGGGGTTGCGCGCAAGTCTGCCGCATCTGCTAAGCCCGCCCGCCAAGCAGCGAGCTCCGTTCGCGTCGTGCCGGCTTCGTCTAAGGCACGCCGCAAAGAGCTCGAGAAGGGCGAGAACCTCGAGGGCCTCTCTAAAGAGGAGAAGCGCGCCCGCAAGGCTAAGCAGCGCGCCAAGGAGGACCGCATCTATACGGTGTCGAATATCCTCCTCAAGCAGGACGAGGACTACACCAAGCGCCGTCGCATCTGGTGGATTGTGCTCGCCATTGGCATGGTACTCGTCGTGGCAATTTGGGCTTCGCTCTACTTCGCTCCCGGCGGCACGGTGTCCAGTCCCGTCCAGATGGTCGGCATTGTTTTGTCCTATGTCATCATCTTAGGTGACTTTATCTACGACTTCGCTCGTATTCGTCCCTTGCGCAACATGTACCGCGCGCAGGCCGAGGGCATGTCCGAGAACAAGCTCAACGCTCTTATCGAGCGCGCAGCTGCCGAGGAGGACAAGAAGGACTCCAAGAAGAAGTAGCGTTTGCATACATACTTATCGCTAAGATATAAGGCGCGTCGTTTTTGCGGCGCGCCTTTTTACTGTTCTATAGATAGATGGAGTGGCACATGATTCGAGCTGCCCTGACGGTCGAAGAAGCTCTGGAGGGCATGAAGGCCCTGGAGCCCAAGATTAAAAACTATGCGCGTCTGGTTGTCCGCAAGGGCGTAAACGTCAAGCCCGGCCAGGAGGTTGTCGTTCAGTCTCCGGTCGAGTGCGCGCCTTTTGCCCGCTTGGTGGTCGCGGAGGCTTATGTCGCCGGCGCTGGCCATGTGACGGTCATTTGGGCCGATGATGCCGTGACGAGGCTCACGTACGAGCATGTCGATAAAAGCTATTTTGAGCAGACGCCCGAGTGGAAGCGCCTGCAGCTTGATTCCTTGGCCCAGGACGGTGCCTGCTTTATCTTTATCGAGGGTGCGGATCCTGCGGCTCTCAAGGGTATCGATCCCGCCAAGCCGGCCGCGGCATCCAAGGCGAGGAACACGCAGTGCAAGGTCTTCCGCCGTGGACTGGACTACAACATCAACCCGTGGTGCATCGCCGGCGCGCCGGTCGTGGCTTGGGCGCGCGAGGTGTTCCCGGGAGACGCCGATGAGGTTGCAATCTATAAGCTGTGGAATGCGATTCTGCACACCGCTCGTGCCGATGGCCAGGACCCGGAGAGCGACTGGGAGCTTCATGACGCGGCGTTCGAAAAGAACTTGCGCTTCCTGAACGACAATCGTTTTGACCACCTGCATTACACCGCGGCAAATGGAACCGATCTGACGATTGGCATGACGAAGGGTCACGAGTGGGCCGGTGGCAAGGGCAGGACGCCCGATGGACATCCCTTCTTCCCCAACATCCCCACCGAGGAGGTCTTCACCTCGCCTGATCGTATGCGTGCCGACGGTATCGTGTATTCGGCTATGCCGCTCATTCACCACGGCAATAAAGTCGACGATTTTTGGATTAAGTTCGAGGGCGGCCGCGTGGTGGACTACGACGCCCGCGTGGGCAAGGCAACGCTCGCAAGTATCATCGATACTGACGAGGGCGCTGCTCACCTGGGAGAGGTCGCGCTCATTTCCAAGAACACGCCGATCCGCGAAAGTGGTGTTCTGTTCTACGATACGCTCTATGACGAGAACGCCAGCTGCCACCTTGCGCTGGGCGTCGGCTTCCCCGAGTGCATCGAGGGCGGATATGATATGTCCAAAGAAGAGCTCCTAGAGCATGGCGTCAACGTTTCGAGCACGCACGTCGACTTTATGATTGGCACGGACGATATCGATATTGCGGGCATTACGCCTGATGGACGTGAAGTTGTGATTTTCCAGAACGGCCAATGGAGTTGGGAATAGCCCCAGACCGTGGTACAATGCCACCCGCGGGCCGTTAGCTCAGCTGGCAGAGCAGGGGACTTTTAATCCCAAGGTCCAGGGTTCGAACCCCTGACGGCCCACCCAAAGATTGTTGAGACGGTCAACTTCGGTTGGCCGTCTTTTTTGTCGCCCTTTCATGGGTTCGAACCCGTCGGGGGGCGCGGAGCTGAGTAAACGCGCGAGCGTTTGCCAGCGCAGCGCGCAAGGCGCGAAAGCGCCGCAGCGGCCGCCTGCAAAGCAGGCTGAACCCCTGACGGCCCACCCAAAGAAAGGAAAAAGAAATGAAAACAGATAGATACGGAATTAGCGGCAGCACATTAAAGATAATAGCGGCCATCTCGATGGTTCTCGATCATGTAAGCAGGATCGTCCTGACCAATGGAATCATGACTCACGCATCGTACAATCAGATATCAGACGAACAGTGGGCGATTCTAAGCGAGGCTTCGGATGTGCTTCATGTTCTTGGCAGAATTGCATTTCCCTTATTTTGCTTTTTGATAGTTGAGGGATTTTTGCACACTCATGACATAAAGAAGTACCTGCGAAATATGCTTGTCTTCGCAATCATTGCGGAGCCCATATACGATTTCGTTCAAACCGGGCAGCTATTTGACCTTCGGCAACAGAATGTTATGTATGAGCTCCTGCTTTCCTTGGTCTTTTTGATTATTCTGGAAAAGATACAAAGTCTTTCAAAATGGAAGAGGCACATTGCAGAAATTGCTCTGATTGTTTTGACAGCACTGGCAGCTGAATACACTAAGCTGGATGGCGGTGCGTATGGCATTCTGCTTGTGGCTGCATTCTATTTATTCCACGACAGCAAAGCTAAGATGTTCTTTGCTGCAGTATGTGCAGTGCTCCTTTCGTCATGCCATATAATTGGCGGCGGATTTGAGTTCACTACAGCTAATATTTTTAATCCTGATGTTGCTGCCGCGATAATTTCGTTGTTGCTTATCAATCTTTATAATGGCAAGCGAGGGCTGAAGCTGAAATATTTCTTCTACATTTTCTATCCGGCACATCTTGCTCTGCTTTATGGTGTCTCGCTTATTGTTTTGAACTGTCTTTAAAAACTCTCAAACAAGTCTCTGAAAGCAGAAACAAATTGACCCTAAGACTGCTTGTGAATTTCCGGAAGACCTGAGAGATGCGAGGATAGACAACGAGGGCTGCAGAAAGATGCTTCTCAGTTCTCTGGCGGATCGCATGAATCTGTATGAGGATCACTTCCACACACTCATTGATAACAGTGATAAACACGGCAGATCCTCAAAACATGAGACTGCGAAGGTCGAAAGATGCTTCGAAAGCATGAATGGCAGCGAGAAAACGAGTTCGGAAGCACCCTCTGGATGCTCCAGCATAGAATAGAAAGCGGTCAACTTCGGTTGGCTGTCTTTTTTTGTCGCCCTTTCATGGGTTCGAACCCGTATCTATCTATATATAAGAACGCTTGGCGAACAAAAGCCGCCTTTTACCGATGGGAAACAGATAGCTGATGCCTTTGGGGTAAAGTAGCGCTCCAGAGATGACCGATGTCTCAATACTCATAAAACAGCTGGTCATCGCCAATATCAGAAGCCAATGCTTCAGTTATAACCTCAGGGACGCGACTGAGGGACATATTCGTTTGTGAACAAATTATGGAGTGCGCGATTCCCGCCCCCGGGGCCCCTCCGGTCTGGCAATATATCTCC
>CATZMG010000007.1 GCA_958421655.1 uncultured Collinsella sp. | reverse complement strand
AGGGTCTTGTCTTCAGGGCTCTCGGCACGACCGACGAGGCGACCGCCACCATCTCGGTTGACGGCCCCTGCGAGGTCACCGGTGCGGACTTCTTTATTCCGTCCGAGTTTGAGCTGGTCAACCCCGAGCAGCACATTGCTACGCTCACCGAGGGTGGCCATCTCACCATGAGCATGCGCATCGGCTATGGCCGCGGCTATGTTTCTGGCGAGGCAAACAAGCGCGACAACGATCCCATCGGTGTGATCCACGTCGACTCGCTGTACTCGCCGGTTTCCCGTTGCGCCAAGCTCGTTGAGGCTTGCCGTGTCGGTCAGCACACCGACTACGACCGCCTTGTCCTCGAGATCGAGACCAACGGCTCCATCGCCCCGCGCGACGCCGTGGTCCAGGCTGCCAATATCATCAACCAGCATATGGCCGCCTTTATGAACCTTGCCGAGACCCCCGAGGTCGAGGAGGAGGCTTCGATCTTCGCTCCCGAGGTCACCAACGACAACGCCGAGCTGGACAAGCAGATCGAGGATCTGGACCTTTCCGTCCGTTCCTACAACTGCCTTAAGCGCGCCAGCATTCACTCGGTCCGTCAGCTCGTTGAGTTCTCGGAGAACGATCTGCTCAACATCCGTAACTTCGGTGTTAAGTCGATCGAGGAAGTGAAGGACAAGCTTGAGTCCATGGGCCTGAGCCTGAAGGCTTAATGCTTCGCATATTTGAGGAGAAACTAGACCATGCGTCACAACGTTAAGAAGGGCCTGAAGCTCGGCACCGATGCGAGCCACACCAAGGCCATGAAGAAGAGCCTTGCTAAGGCCCTCTTCGAGAACGACCGCATCAAGACCACCGAGACCCGCGCTAAGGCGCTGCGTTCGGTCGTCGACCCGATCATCACTTGGGCCAAGAAGGGCGACCTGCACTCTCGTCGTCTGGCTATCGCCAAGCTCGGCGATAAGCAGCTCGTTGCCGAGATCTTCGACAAGGCTGCTCAGGGTATGTGGCAGGACCGCAACGGCGGTTACACCCGCATTATGAAGCTCGGCAACCGCAAGGGCGACAACGCTCCCATCGTTATCATGGAGCTCGTCACCGAGCCTTGCACGCCTAAGGCCAAGAAGGCTGCTCCGGCCCCCAAGAAGGCCGCTGCTCCCAAGAAGGTCGAGGCCGTCGAGGAGGCTCCTGCTGAGGAGACCGCTGAGTAGACTTTCCGTCTGCATAGGCTATATTCGAGGGGTACGTTCGCGTACCCCTCTTTTTTTGACGCGATACCGTTACTTGTTTGTTGGGAGCGCCCATGACTGCGCCGTCTGATTTCAATTCGATTTCCGAGCTTGACGCCACGCTCGTATTTCGCGTGGCCTATGATGGCTCGTCGTATAGCGGATTTGCCGAGCAGCCGGGACAGACGACGGTTGCGGGTGAGCTGCGTCGAGCCATCGAGACGCTGCTTCGCCGCCCGATCGATTTGACGTGCGCGGGGCGTACCGATGCCGGCGTGCATGCCGTGGCTCAGTACATCAGCGTTCCCGTAACGGACGCTGAGCTCGCGTGTACGCGCCGTAGGTGGCTGCGGGCTATGGATGCCCTGCTGCCCAAAGATATCGCCATCAACGAGGTCTACAAGGCTCGTAAGGGCTTTTCTGCGCGCTTTGACGCGCGCTCTCGCACTTACACCTATCGCATTGCCGATCGTGATGCGCGGCCCGTGCTGTCACGCGGTGCTGTGTGGTGGCATCGCTATCCCCTCGACGTCGATGCGATGGCGGCCGCCTGCCCTGCGCTTTTGGGCGAGCAGGACTTTAAAAGCTTTTGCAAGGTTGCCTCGGCCGTTGGCAAGCCCACGCATCGCTGCGTGATGCGTGCCGAGTTTGGCCATGAGGTTGCGTTTGGCGAGGACATCCTGACGTTTACCATCGAGGGCAATGCGTTTCTGCATTCGATGGTCCGTACGATCGTGGGCACGCTTGTCGAGATTGGCATGCATCGCCGTGAACCCGAGTGGATGCGCGAGGTCATCGATGCTTGCGACCGCACCGCTGCGGGTCCCACGGCTCCTGCCTGCGGCCTTACGTTTATGGGCGTGGATTACGATCCCGCCGAGCTTGTCGTGCTCGACTAGGGGAGGGCTCGACGCGCCGTTCGTCGGCACCTGTCATCTGTGGGCTGCGCGTGTGCAACATCTGTTCTTGGCGTGCAGTGCAACCGGTGTCTCATTGCTTTTATTGCCGGGGTGTACCATGAACGACAGTTTGATTCATTGCTGTCGAGAGGACGGATAACTTGGTTCGACGTGGCTCGCATCCGCGACTTTCGGTGATCCTTGTGGTAGAAGGTTCGCCCAGCTATGCGATGCGTGCGCTCGAGAGTATCCAGAACCAAGACCTCTATGATTTGCAGATTGTCGTTGTCTGCCGCGATGCTGCGCCCGGTGTGCGCCATTCGCTTCAAGTTGCTGCCGACAGGGACATCCATATTGATTTGATTGACGTCGAGGACGCGAAGCGCGGCGCTTGTCTTCGTGCCGGTTTTGATGCCTCGCGCGGCTCTCAAATCATCGCCATGAACGCCGATGAGTGGTTTGCTCCGCAGGCCCTTTCCAAGATGGTCGATATCGCGTGCGATACTGCGGCAGACATTGTGCTCCCCTCGGTGTCGCTCGATCGATACGATGCGCATCGCGAGCGTCATTCGCGCGTCTTGGATGCTGCCTCTATTGCCATAGAAGACGAGTCTTCTATGGTGACTGGGCTGCCCCAGTTGATTTTGGGCGGCCTAGTCGCTCAGACCTCTGGCGTGATGTATAGCCGTCCGCTGTTTGAGGCATGCCTGTCGCGCGGCAAGGCGTACCGTACGGTTGAGTTTATGGCTTATGCACTCTCGCAGGCACGATTCGTGTCCGGCTGCGGCGACGCTTGTTTCCACGCGGTGGCACCTAAGCTTACAGATGCCTTTGATCCCACCATGTATGCCAGGATATCCGATGACACTCGAGCGCTCGACGAGCTTGCGGACTCACTCTCGGAAGCAGATAGCGGTGGTCGGCTCAAGCTGGCAAGCCAAAAGTTCTACTTTGCCGGACTGGTCGCCTGCATCGAGAATTTGTGTCTGAGCCCGCATGGAGTGTCGTCAATCGAGCGTTCCGCCCGCATGCGTGATATGCTCGAGGCGCCTCGAACCCGTCAGATGGTCGCCGCGCTCAAGGATAACCATCGGGGACTTGGTCTGTTGTTTGGGCCGATCGCCAGCGCCAAGCCCGCGCGCTGCGTGATGTGTACGCATCTGGCAGCTTTTCTTAACCGGACGGGCGTAAAAACCGCCTAAACGGCTCATTTCGAAACAAATTTGCATAGAATTGTTTCGAAATGCGTTCTTATACACAAAAGCCTTCAAATAGCGTTAAACTATTCAATCACTGATTGATTGTCTCCGCCATCTTTTGGAGAGAGGGTTTGTATGGCTAAAAAACGCAATGGGCGCCAGGATGCCATTAGAGATATTGTGCGCAATAAGGACGTCCGCACGCAGCGCGTGCTGGTCGATGAGCTCCGCGCTATGGGCTTTGATTGCACGCAGGCGACTGTCTCTCGCGATATTGCCGATATGGGGCTGCGTAAGCTCCCTGAGGGCATCTATGTTCTGGCAGAGGACCTGCACCTGCAGCGTATGGTTTCCGAGCTCGTAACGGGCGTTCTGCGCACCGATAATCTGGTTATGATCAAGGCTCAGCCTGGCACGGCTTCCGGCATCGCCGCCGCCGTTGATGCGGCAGAGCTGCCCGATGTGCTTGGCTCGCTTGCCGGCAACGATACGATTTTGGTTATTGCCCAGACGGCCGAGGACGGCGAGCGTCTCGAGGCGCTGATCAATAAGCTGAGCAATTCTCGCAAGTAGGCGTGCGGGTCGTGCGCTCGGCCCTGCGCGCGCTGACATAGTTGCCTGTAAGGGGGTATCGACGATGGTCGGTACCCCCTTTTTGTTTGCCGGTATAAAGACCGCCTGCTAGGTCGCTTTAAACTAAAAGGCCCCCGAGCAGTTGAATAAGCTGTTCGGGGGCCTTGTTGCTTATGGCCGGATGATTTCTAGCCGACCGTATCGTCAGGCGTGGGCGAGGGGTCGGGAGTGGGCGTGGGCGTAGGCGTGCCGCCATCGCCGCCGGTCGAACCACCGGTGGAGCCACCGGTCGTACCGGTGCCGCCGGTGGTGTCGCCGCCCGTGGTCTCGGTGGTCGTGGTCGTCGTGGTAGTCGTTGTAGTGGTGGTTTCCTCTTCGTCCTCGTTCTCGTCCTCGTTCTTGTCGTCGTTCTCCGTCTTCTTGGTGTTGTTGGTGCCGTAGAACTTCCAGACGCTGTTGTTCTTATAGGTGGGCGCCGTTCCGGTCGCAAACTCCTCGCGCTCGGTACCGGTCAGAACGGTGTTCATAAACCGCTTAAAGACAGGCAGGTTGGTGCTGTCGCCCAGCAGGTCTGTGCCGTATTTTTGGATGGGGATCTCGCCCGCGGAATAGCCGGTCCACAGGGCGCACGCCAGCTGCGGGGTATAGCCGCAGAACCACAGGTTGGTGGTGTTGTCGGTGGTGCCCGTTTTGCCGGCATAGGGCTGGTTGACGCTCAGGGCACCGGCAGCACCCGTACCGCCGCCCTGCATGACGCCGGACAGAACATCGGTGACCGCGGCGGCCTCGCCCTCGGTAAGCACCTGTGAGGGATTGTCGGTGTGCTGGTACAGCACCGAGCCGGTGCGAGAGTCAATCTCGGTGATGGCGATCGGCTGGCGATAGTAGCCGCCGTTGGCAAACGTCGCGTAGGCGGCGGCCATCTCGAGCGGCGAGATCGAGCCGGTGCCGAGCGTCATGACGGGAACGTCCTCGATGTTGTCCTTGGCGGGATCGATGCCGAGCTTTTTGACGAGCGAGATGATCTTGCTGTTGCCGACGGCTTCCGCCACCTGGATGTAGCCGGTGTTGGAGGAGTATGCCGTCGCCTGCTTGAGCGAGATGTTGCCATAGCTATGGTTGGCGTAGTTTTGGACCTCGGTCGTGGTGCCCTTGGCCTTGAGCGGCGAGTTGCAGTTGAGGGTGACGTTGGGGTTCATGCCGTTTTGGATGGCAGTTGCCAGCGTAAAGGCCTTAAAGGTGGAGCCGACGGGACGCTTGGCCGTGGCATGGTTTACGTGGTTCTCGTCGGCGTTGTAGTCGTAGCCACCCACCATGCACTTGATGTAGCCGGTCTTGGGGTCGACGACGACCATGCCCATGTCCAGGCCGTCGAGCGAGAGCGTGTCGAGCTGCTCGCGGACGGCATTCTCTGCCACCTGCTGCATCGTGGGGTCGATGGTGGTCTTGACGGTCAGGCCGCCCTTAAAGAGCACGTCGGTCGAGAACTCCTGCTCCAGCAGCTGCTTAACATAGGCGACAAAGTAGGGCTGCGAGTATACGTCGACGCCGCTGCCCGAAATCTCGGTCACGTTGAGGGTGATGGGCTCGGCCTGTGCGGCATCGTGTTCCTCCTGCGTGATGTGGCCCAGGCGCAACATGTTGTCGAGGACCTTGTTGCGACGGGACAGCGCCAGGTCGGGGTTGACCGTGGGGTCGTACTGCGAGGGCGAGTTGGGAAGGCCGATGAGCAGCGCGGCCTCGCTCAGGGTGAGGTCGGCGGCGCTCTTGGACAGGTAGGTCTCGGCTGCGGCCTCGATGCCGTAGGCGCCGTGGCCGTAATAGATGGTGTTGAGGTACATCATGAGGATCTCGTCTTTGGAGTACATGTCCTCCATCTTGACGGCGATGTAGGCCTCGCGCACCTTACGCTCGATGGTCGAGTCGAACTGCTCCTCCTGCAGGATGGTGTTGCGCACCAGCTGCTGGGTGATAGTCGAGGCGCCTTCGTGCCCGCCGCCGAGGGTTGCCACCGCAGCACGCGCGATACCCCACAGGTCGATACCGCCGTGCTCGTAGAAGCGCTCGTCCTCGACGTCAACGGTGCCCTGCAGCACGTAGGGGGAGACCTCGTCCTTGGTGATGGACTTGCGGTTTTGCGTGTAGAAGCTCGCAATCTTGTTGCCGTTGCAGTCGACGATCTCGGTGGGCTCGCTCACCAGATACGCGTTGGCGTCGGTGTAGTCGGGCAGATCGGACAGCCAGCGGTTGACGTTGCCGACCATGCCGATGCCAAACGCCACGCCCGCGATAAGCAAAAAGCCCAAAAACGAGAGCAGGATTATGGGCAGAGCATGCGTCTTTGAACGGCTGCGTCCCTGTCGTTGGCGAGGACCCATATATTGACCTCCAGGTATGTCGTGCCGGACGGTGGATGTGCCGTCGGGGCAGGATGGACATAAGTTATTACACGATAAACCAAACGGGGCGCGCGAGGCCTCGTGTATGCTGGAAGACGGCATTTTTCAGAGTGAATGCATACCTTGGTAAGGAGTTTGTCGATGGCGATTCGGACGATGGGGCCGAGCGGACAATACGAGACTGGATTGGATGCTGCCGGTGCGGCGCTGCCCGAGCTGCTGGCGCCGGCGGGCGGACTCGACCAGATGCTTGCGGCCATCGCCGCAGGTGCCGATGCCATCTATGCGGGGTTGGGCGGCTTTAACGCCCGTGTGAGCGCCCATGGCTTTACGGATGACGAGTTTGCGCGCGGCTGCGCCGTGGCGCATGCCCATGGCGTGCGTGTGTACGTAACGCTCAACGTGTTCGTGTTTGACGATGAGTTGTCCGACGCGGTGGCGTTGGGAGCTCATGCACTGGAGTTGGGCGCCGATGCTCTGATTGTCGCCGATGCCGGGTTGGCCTGCGCGCTGCGCGCGGCGATTCCCGGGGTCGAGATTCACCTGTCCACGCAGGCGGGCGCTCATAGCGAGAGCGCCGTGCGGCTTGCCGCCGATGAGCTGGGGGTCGAGCGCGTGACGACGGCACGCGAGCTGACGGTCGACGAGATTGCGGCGCTATGTGCCACGGGTGTGCCCATCGAGGTATTCTGCCACGGTGCGATTTGCATCGGCTATTCGGGGGCGTGCGAGTTCTCTGCCCTTCGACGTGGCCGCTCTGCGATGCGCGGTGATTGCACGCAGCCGTGCCGTCTATCCTATGACTTGGTGGACGAGGCTGGGCAGAGTGTTGCCGCCGTCGAGGGAGATCGCCTGCTGTGTCCGCGCGACTATCTGGGTATTGCGCATCTGCCCGAGCTTGTAGATGCCGGCGTGGCGTCGCTCAAGATCGAGGGGCGCATGAAGAACCCTGATTACGTATTCAACGTGGTGCGGGTGTGGCGCCGGGCACTCGATATGCTGTGCGACGGCGCGTGGGACCCCGGTGCCGTGGAAGAGCTCGAGCGCGAGCTGGGAAGGTCGTTTAACCGTGGGTTTACCGATGCGTACCTGCGAGGACGTTCGGGTGCCGAGCTTATGAGCTTTGAGCGTGCGATCAACCAAGGTGTGCGCGTGGGACGCCTGGTGGCCGTTGGCCACGAAGAGGTGACCGTTGAGCTCGACGCCGCCGTGGCGGCGGGTGACACGCTCGAGATTCGGTTCTATCCGGGTGTCGACGCGCGTCCCGATGCGCCCAAGCGCTGGCCGCAGGTGCCCTGCCCGGTGGATGCAGCAGCGGGGAAGCGCATCGTCGTGCATTGCAAGCGTAAGGTGGACGCGGGCTGCGAGGTGTACCTGATTCGCAGCGCCGGCGTGTTGGATCAGACGGCGGCGGTGTTGGAGCGCATGCGGGCCGAGGCGGATGCGATTGCGCCCGTTGCACGTGCCGTTGAAGTGCTGCCCTTTGAGGGCGTTGCGGTGGATGGCGGTGCATCGACGGAGTTGGTGGAGTGCGCGGTTCCCACTCGCATGGTTTTTGCTTGGCAGCTGATGGATGCCGACCCGCGCGGAGAACTCGATTTGTCCGACGCCGTTGTGGTGCTTGACGAGGTGTGCCGCGCGAGTGACGCTGACCGGACCCGCTCACTGATGCAGCGTGCCGGGCGCATCGTCTGCCGCAACCTGGGGCAGGTGGCGATCGCTCGCGAGCTGGGCGTGACGTTTGACGTGGCGGCGCCGGTGTTCTGCGCGAATCGGGCCACGCTTACCTGGCTGCGCGGATTCGGTGCGGGGCGGGTGTACTTGCCGGCCGAGTTGCTCGGCAATGATGCGGAGCGTATTGCCGAGCTGGCTGCTGAACCCGGCGTCTTGGGTCCGGTCGACGCCGACCGTCCCGAGCTTATGGTGTGCGAGCACTGCCTGCTGACCGCCGAGGGCGTCTGCGCCACCGATGCGACGGGACAGGTTCGTTGCCGCGACTGCTTGCGTCGTCGGCAGGTACGCTATCTGGTCGAGCGTGACGGTACACGTCTGCCAGTTGCCATTGACGCATGCGGCAGGACGAGGATTTTCCTGTCGTAGGTGCCGCGTCGCGTCAGTTTGTTATCATAAGAGAGTTTATGGACTTCCAGCACCGCCGTTTTCGGCGAGGGTGCTATAGAAAAAGGAGGATACCCAATGCTGTCTGTTGACGAGCAAATGCGTATCATCACCTCGGGCGCCGCGCAGATCGTTCCCGAGGCCGACCTTCGCAAGAAGCTTGAGAAGGGCGAGCCCCTCAACATCAAGCTCGGCGTCGATCCCACCAGCCCCGACCTGCACCTGGGCCACGCCGTGCCGCTGCGCAAGATGCGTCAGTTCCAGGACCTGGGCCACAACGTCACCCTCATCATCGGCAACGGCACCGCGCTGATCGGCGACCCTTCGGGCAAGAATTCCACCCGTCCGCAGCTTTCGCAGGAGCAGATTGAGGCCAATGCCGAGACCTACGTGAGCCAGGCCATGAAGATCCTGGATCCCGAGAAGACCACCATCGTGCACAACGGCGACTGGATCCTTTCGATGGACCTGGCCGGCCTGCTGCAGGTGTGCTCCAAGTTCACCGTCGCCCGCATTCTTGAGCGCGACGACTTTACCAAGCGCTACCAGTCTCAGACGCCGATCGCCCTGCACGAGTTCCTGTACCCCGTGATGCAGGCCTTCGACTCCGTTCAGATTAAGGCCGACGTGGAGATGGGCGGCACCGACCAGCTCTTCAACCTGCTCGCCGGCCGCGAGCTCATGGAGAAGATGGGCATGGAGCCGCAGATCGCGCTCACCATGCCGCTGCTCGAGGGCACCGACGGCGTGCGCAAGATGTCCAAGTCCTATGGCAACTACATCGGCCTGACCGATGCTCCCAAGGATATGTTTGGCAAGATCATGTCCATCCCCGACGAGATGATCGGCAAGTACTACCGCCTGGCGAGCTCGCTCACCCCGGCCGAGGTCGACAAGATCGACGCTGCCCTGGCCGATGGTTCTGCCGACCCCTACGAGCTCAAGCGCGCTCTGGGTCGCGACCTGTGCGACACCTACCACGGCGCCGGTGCCGGCGACGAGGCTCAGGCCGAGTTCGACCGCGTGTTCAAGGAGGGCCAGCTCGCCGACTTCCCCGAGAAGCACGTTGAGCTGACCGTCAACGACGAGGGCCAGATCTACCTCGCCGGCCTGCTCAAGGACCTGGGTCTTTCTGCCAGCGCCGGCCAGGCTCGTCGCGATATCGACGGCGGCGGCGTCAAGATCAACGGCAAGGCCGTGGCTCCCAAGAGCTATAACATCGATCCCAGCGTCCTCAAGCTGGGCGACACCCTCTCCGTAGGCAAGCGTAAGGGCTTTAAGTTGATTTAACGAGCGAGTTGACCTTACAAGTTGCAATAAGGCCGCAGCCGGGATTCCCGACTGCGGCCTTTTTTGGTTACGACGATCCCTTGGGGACGGAGGGATCATTTGGCGGTGCCGTTAAGCGGAAGGGGTGTTAGCGGGGCTTCCTTTTGGGCATACAATGGCTATTGGCTTGCTGCGGTGAAGGTCTGTCCGCTCCGCAGCTTTTTTCTACGGTTAAAGGAGTATGTATGTCCGTTGAGGTCATGAGGACTGTGATCGATGCTGCCGAGGGCCGCGTGCCCGTCGACACGCTGTTTACCAATGCGCAGATCATCGACGTGTATGGCCAGCGTGTGGCGTCCGGTAGCGTTGCCGTCAAGGACGGTGTGATCGTCGGCGTGCTCTACGATGGTCGCGACGATGTCGCTGGCACCTACGAGGCAACTGAGGTCATCGACTGCCAGGGTCGCTATCTCGCTCCCGGTTTTATTGACGGGCATCTGCATATCGAGTCTTCGAACATCCGTCCCGCCGAGTATGCGCGCATGGCGGCGACGCGCGGTACTACCACCGCCATTGCCGACAGCCACGAGATTGCCAATGTTGCCGGTCTCGACGGCTTGCGCTTTATGATCGAGGACGGCCGCCGCGCACCCATCTCCATCAAGTACATGATGCCTTCGTGCGTGCCCGCGCTGCCCGACGAGCAGGCCGGTGCCGTTATTTCGGCTGCCGATATGCAGGCGTTTTTTGCCGAGCATCCGGGCGATGTCTTTGGTCTGGGCGAAATGATGAACCTGCCGGGCGTCTTTATGGCCGACCCCGAGACCTGTGCTCGCATCGATGCTGCCAACCAGACGCCGTCCAAGCAGGTTGACGGCCATGCGCCGCTCGTTGCCGGTAAGGACCTCAACGCCTATGCCGCAGCGGGCATTATCGCCGACCACGAGTCGACGATTCCCGAGGAGGCACTCGACAAGCTGTCCCGCGGCATGTACGTGATGCTGCGTGAGGGCACGTGCAGCCACGACCTGGCCAACCTGTCTCCGATGCTGCTGGAGAATCCTTCCCGTGCCCGCCGCTGCTGCTTTGCGACCGACGACCGCGCTCCCTCCGATGCGCTTTCGACCGGTATGATCGACAATGCCTGCCGCGTGGCTATCGAGGCCGGTATCGACCCCGTGGTCGCCATCTCCATGGCGTCCCTTTCCACGGCTGAGGCATTTGGTCTGGACCACGGCTGCCGCGACCCGCACGAGCTCCGCGGTGCGATTGCCCCGGGCAAGCGTGCCGACCTGCTGGTGCTCAATGACCTGACGTTTGCCACGGCTCCGCATCGCGTATATGCCGCCGGTGCCCTGGTGGCGCAGGACGGCACCTTTGTGGGCGAGATCGCACCCGAGATGGCCGAGGTTGCGGCCCTTGCCGATGAGCTGCGCGCCTCTGTTAGGCTGCCGAAGCTTTCGCTCGACGTATTCGACTATGCCTTTAAGCCGGGCGAGGCCGTGATCGACGTGGTGCCGGGCAAGGCCATCACGGGCATGGTTCGTCCCGAGACTGACGAGGACTTGCGTCGCATTATGCTGATTGAGCGCCATGGCCGCGGCGTGTCGCTGCAGGCCGAGGGCGCCGACGGCGACGGCCCCGCTGGCCTGGGCCTGATCGGCAAGCATATCGGTCGCGGCTGGGTGCGCGGTTTCACCATCACGGGTGGCGCCATTGCCTCTACGATCGGCCACGACTCGCACAACGTGTGCGTGGTGGGCGACAACGCGGCCGATATGATGGCCGCCGTTGAGGCCGTGGGCCAAGGTGGTCACGTGCTGGTGCGCAACGGCGAGGTCGTGGCGCGCATTCCGCTGGCGCTCGGTGGCCTTATGAGCGAAGGCACGGCCGAGGACGTTGCCGCGCAACACGACGACTTTATGGTCAAGGCGCGCGCCATGGGTATTGAGCCGCCGCTCGACCCCATCATGGGCATCATCTTCCTGCCCCTGCCGGTCATCCCGACGCTCCGCATCCGCCCCGAGGGCATGTTCGACGTCACAACCTTCACCTACGCCGACTAGTCATCGGGGACGTTCTTAAACGACTAGTCGTTGGGGACACTCTTTGGCGGGCTGCCTGACGCCGCGACCGTAGGACCTCTGGCATGTGTGAGCTATTTGCCAGGTCCTTGTAACGTTTACGCCCGCGGAGTCTTATTTGAGCTCCCTTTGGGTACGTTGGAATCGGATATACGTTCGATTCCAACAAGCCCGAAGGGAGCTTTTCTATGTTTAAACTGATTGCATCCGATATGGACGGCACACTGCTTGACGAAAACGGCCAGGTGCCTCCCGAGACCTACGAACTGATTCTGGCGCTACACGAGCATGGTGTGCATTTCGCCGCATCGTCAGGTCGTCGCTACGATCGCCTGTGCGAGTTCTTTGCACCTGTTCGCGACAAGATGGACTTTGTCGCCGCTAACGGCGCCCAGGTCTACGCCGACGGCAAGATGGTGGACCGCGAGGTGTATTCGCACCTGGCGATTCGAAAGCTCGCCCAAGCCGTCAGGACGTTTCCCAATCTGCATCTTGCGCTCTTTGACCGAACCAAGTCCTTCTTGCTCGATGATGAGTGCAAGTTCGTGCGCGAGGTCGATAAGGACCTTCCCAATGCCGAGCGCATTTGGGAGCTGCCCGATCCCAGCGTAAATATCATCAAGGCGAGTATCTTTTGCGATGACTGTGCCGTTATGGACAGTGCGTACGTGCTACAGCGAGAACTCGGTCAGCTCTTTACCTTTGCGCCTTCGGGCAACGCGTGGATCGATGCCATGCAGCCTGGTGTGTCGAAGGCCTCGGGTATCGCGCAGCTCGCGGAGCATTACGGAATTGGTCGCGACGAGGTCATGGCGTTTGGCGACTCGATGAACGACTACGAGATCATTCGCTTTGTCGGCACAGGCTGCGCGATGGAAAACGCGCGCCCCGCGCTCAAGGCGGTGGCCGATCGCGTCGTAGGCTGCAACCGCGACCACGCCGTTCAGCATGGGCTCCGTCGCGTGCTGGAGAGTCTCTCCTAATCCGGCAGATGGGGACGTTCCTTTTCTGCCGGCAGTGGGGGGGGGGACAGTCCTTGCAGCTTTTTCGCGAAGACTGTCCCCAACGACTAGTCATTCAAGAACGCCCCAATGACTAGGCGAGGGCGGCCATGATGGTGCGGGCGACGCCGCCGTGGCCGTTGTCGTATTCGGTGATGGCGTCGGCGGCCTCGCGGTCTTCGAGCTCGGCGTTGATCATGGCCATGCCGTGGCCCGCCGCCTGCAGCATGGGGATGTCGTTGATGTTGTCGCCGAACGCCCAGGCGTCGGCAAGGGGCTCGCCCAGATGCTCGCACAGCCACGTGAGGGCCGTTCCCTTGGTGGCGCCCTCACCCATGACCTCGATATTCATGGCGTACGAACGCGTGACTTCAATGCCTTCGAGCGTGTCGAGCGCCGCCGCGATGGTGTCGCGATCGGCCGGGTCGTGCCAGTACATGGCGATGCGTTCGAGCGTCTCGACCTCGTCGATCTTGCTGTCGATATCCATGTCGATCGGTGTTCGTGTGCGCTTGAGCGAAGCCGCGATGTGGGGGTCGCCGCCGCAGAATTCGTCCAGGCGCGCGTAGAGCGAGCGGGGGAGGAAGCACTGCCCGTCTGCGAAGATATCGAAGGTCACATCGTGGCCGGCTGCAATGCTATGGACGCGGTGGGCGATGGCGCGGTCGAGCGGTCGGCTCAAAATGCGCGTGGCACGCGAGGCATCGGTGGGCACAACGTCGTCGAGCTGCCAGACGCTGGCACCGTTGGCGCAGACCGTGTAGTGTACGGCGGGGTGGGCGAGGATGGGCTCAAAGATGCCCGACAGAGGACGCCCCGTGCAGGGCACAAACTCAATTCCACGTCGAGCGAGTTCGTCGAGCATTGCCCAGGTGGCGTCGCTCATCTGCTTATCACTCGTCAGCAGCGTTCCATCCATATCGGAAAACACAATCATTCGCTGCAATCCTTTCTACTGGCATAAAAAGCGTGGCCGAGGGCGGTGATGCCCTGGCCACGCTCGGGTTCTATAACGGTCTGCGTCCTAACGATCGGCGAGCGGCTTGTACTCCAGCGGCTCGATAACCGGGCGATACGCGGGACGGATGATGCGGTGCGCGCAGAAGAGCTCTTCCATGCGGTGCGCAGACCAGCCGGCCATGCGGGCGACAGCGAACAGCGGCGTAAAGAGCGTCTCGGGCACGCCGAGCATCTTGTAGATAAAGCCCGTGTACAGGTCGATGTTGGCGCAGATGGGCTTGGTCATGCCGTGATCGCGCATCACTTGCGGGGCCAGGCGCTCGATGCGCTCGATGAGCGCGAACTCCTCGCCCAGGTCCTTCTTGGCGGCAAGCGTGCGCGCGTAACGGCGGCACACCTCGGCACGCGGGTCGCTCAGCGTGTAGACGGCGTGGCCCATACCGTAGATGAGACCCGTGCCGTCGAAGGCCTGCTTGTCGAGGATCTTGCCCAGGTAGGCCGCGACCTCGTCCTCGTCCTCCCAATTGGAGACATGCGCACGGATGTCCTCGTGCATGGACACGACCTTGGCGTTGGCGCCGCCGTGGCGCGGGCCCTTGAGCGAGCCGATAGCCGCGGCGTAGGCGGAATACGGGTCGGTGGCCGATGAGGACAGCACGCGGCAGGCGAACGTGGAGTTGTTGCCGCCGCCGTGCTCGGCATGCAGCATGAGCATCACGTCGAGCAGCATGGCTTCGTCGCGGGTGAATGCCATGCCGCCGCGCAACACCTGCAGGATGGTCTCGGCGGTGGAGAGGCCGGGTGTGGGGTGCGGTACATGAACCTCGGAGCCGCGGCGCTTGGCGACCGAGGCCATATGCGCGAAGGCGGCGATGCGGGGGAGACGGGCGAGCATGGAGATGGCGACGTCGATTTCGTGCTCGGGTGTAATGGCGTCGGGCTCGGCGTCGAAGGCGTAGAGCAGCAGCACGGCGCGCTGAAGCACATTCATGATGCTCGACGACACCGTGGTCATGGGGAACTCGCGGACGTATTCGTCGCTCAGGTGCCTAAAAGCACCCAGGCGCTCGCAAAAGCCGTCGAGCTCTTCCTTGTTGGGCAGCGAACCCGTGATAAGCAGATAGGCGACTTCCTCGTAGCCGTAGCGGTTCTCGGCCTGGGCGTTGTTGACCAGATCCTCGATGCTGTAGCCACGAAGCGTGAGCTTGCCCTGATCGGGCACGACTTTGCCGTCGACCTTGTTGTAGCCGTGCACGTCCGAGATGCGGGTAAGGCCCGCGACCACGCCCGAGCCGTCGGCATTGCGCAGGCCGCGCTTGACGTTGTGCTCTACGAACAGGTCCTCGTCGTACGGGGCGGTCGGCAGGCCGTGGTAGAGGTTTTCGCTTTCGGGCGAAATCTGACGGCTCGCCTCGTAATCCAGAACCAGGCGGCTCAGGTGATCGTCGAAGCGGTAGTAGATTTTCTTGGCGTCGTAGGCCATGCGCGCTCCTCTCCGGTCCGCTTTGGGGCCGCGCGCTTGGACGATATGACGTCAAGCTGCCCCGAGCGGCTTGTTCGCTACAGGCGGTACATAAAGTTAAAGACGTCCTCGCGCTGGATGGACACGTTGACGCCCGAAAGCTCGCCGGCCTCGGCCAGCGCCTTCTGCAGCTCGGCGAAGTCGAGCTTGGACTCGGCGGTGTCGGCCAGCATGGTCATGGTGAAGATGTCCTCGATAATGGACTGCGTGATGTCGCGGATGTCGACGTTGGCCTCGCCCAAAACGCGGGTGACGCCGGCGACGATGCCGGGGCGGTTCTTGCCAAGGACGGTGATGACGATGCGGGAGGACGAGATCTCGGCCATGGGAAACCCTTTCGCGTGGTTGCGGTGCGCGCGGGGCGCTCCGCTACGGT
The DNA here is from genome assembly GCA_958421655.1 of uncultured Collinsella sp. Classification (GTDB taxonomy): domain Bacteria; phylum Actinomycetota; class Coriobacteriia; order Coriobacteriales; family Coriobacteriaceae; genus Collinsella. Next base: position 28,732 of record CATZMG010000007.1, on the reverse strand, counting down.
ACAGTGTTCATCATTGTACCTGTCTGGCGCTAAAAGGGGTGTGCTTACTGCGGCGTTACATGTCTGCAACATGGGAGAAGGGACAACAGGGTGCGTGTCCGCTGCGGTTGGTCACGCCGCGTTGCACACAAGACCGTGAACCTTTTGTGGGACGTGCGGCGCCGTGGTACCATAGCCGAGTTTGTTGTCTTGGTCGGAAACCAAGACGCCTTATGCGCTGATCGGTAACCAGCGCCTGACCAATAAGGAGTCCTACCATGAAGCAGGGTATCCATCCCCAGTATGTCGAGTGCACGGTGACGTGCTCCTGCGGCAACACCTTCAAGACGCACGCTACCGTGTCCGAGATGAAGGTCGAGCTTTGCAACGAGTGCCACCCGTTCTACACCGGCCAGCAGAAGTTCGTCGACACCGGTGGACGCGTCCAGCGCTTCGCCGACAAGTTCGGTGGCGCCGCTGCCGCCCAGCTCAAGAAGGCCGAGGAGGCCAAGGCTGCCAAGGCCGCCAAGGCTGCTGAGGCCGAGGCTGCTCGCAAGGCCGCCGCTGAGGCTAAGGCTGCCGAGAAGGCTAAGCGTGCTGCTAAGTTTGCCGAGGAGGCTGCCAAGCAGGCCGCCGAGGCTCCCGCAGAGGCTCCCGTCGAGGAGGCCGCTGCCGAGGCCGAGACCACCGAGGCTGCTGAGTAAATAGCTCGCCGCGGAATCACTCGCATTCATGGCATAAGGGCCGTGCATCCGGTTGGGTGCGCGGCCCTTTTCTTTTTATTGGTGCAAACCAACCTGCCCCCATTGCACCGGATTGGTGCGAAGGGGACGGGTTGGTTTGCACCAAATGGCAGAGAGGCAGCGTTTGCCCAGATAAAATCTGCCAAAATTAACCTGTCCATTGTGGCAGGTTGGTCGTAGTTATTACGTGGCGGTCGAGGTCGACCGTATAGGCCGCGCCTTGTTTGGCTAAAGTACAATCATCTGTGTTTAACTCGCCCGCAGCTGCACGGCGTGGGCGATGGCCAAAAAGGAAAACCACATGGGATTCATGTCAAAGCTGCTGTCCTTTGGATCCGATAAGGACCTTAAGCGCTACTACAAGATCGTCGACCAGATCAACGGTCTTGAGCCCCAGTTTGAGAAGATGACCGAGGAGGAGCTCCGCGGCCAGACCGATAAGTTCCGCGAGCGTTACGCCAACGGCGAGTCGCTCGACGACATGCTCCCCGAGGCCTTTGCCACCGTGCGTGAGGCTTCCAAGCGCACCATGGGTATGCGCCACTTTGACGTGCAGCTCATTGGCGCCATGGCACTGCACGAGGGCCACATCGCCGAGATGAAGACCGGCGAAGGTAAGACCCTCGTCTCCACGTTGGCCGGCTATCTCAACGCTATTGCCGGCAAGGGCGTGCACGTCGTTACTGTCAATGATTACCTTGCCAAGCGTGACTCCGAGTGGATGGGCCGCATCTATAAGTACCTGGGCATGACCGTCGGTCTGCTCCAGAACAACATGCCGCTAGAGCTCAAGCGCCCGGCCTACCAGGCCGACGTCACCTACGGTACCAACTCCGAGTTCGGCTTTGATTACCTGCGCGACAACATGGTTACCCGTCCCGAGCAGCGCGTGCAGCGCGGCCACAACTACGCCATCGTCGACGAGGTTGACTCCATCCTGATCGATGAGGCCCGCACCCCGCTGATCATCTCGGGTGCTGGCACCAAGTCCGCCAGTACCTACAAGGACTTCGCGCGTGCCGTGCGCGGCCTGGAGCGCGGCGAGGACGTGTCGCACGACATGCTTACCGCCACCGAGGACGTTGAACCCACGGGCGACTACGTCATGGACGAGGCCAAGCACACCATTGCTGCCACCGAGCGCGGTCTTAAGAAGATCGAGCGCCGCCTGGGTATCGATGACATCTACGCCGACCTTTCGGGTCAGCTGGTCAACCACCTGCAACAGGCGCTGAAGGCCCAGTACATGTTCCACCGCGATAAGCAGTACGTGGTCACCAACGGCGAGGTCAAGATCGTCGACGAGTTCACCGGCCGCATTATGGAAGGCCGCCGCTACTCCGAGGGCCTGCACCAGGCCATCGAGGCCAAAGAGGGCGTGCTCGTGCGCGAGGAGAATCAGACGCTGGCCACCATCACCCTGCAGAACTACTTCCGTCTGTATGACAAGCTCTCCGGCATGACCGGTACGGCACTTACCGAGGATGCCGAGTTCCGCGAGATCTACAAGCTGCCCGTCGAGGTCATCCCCTCCAACAAGCCCGTGCAGCGCGTGGACCACGAGGACCTGGTGTACCGCACCATTCAGGCCAAGTACAACGCCGTCGCCGACGATGTCGAGCAGCGTCACGCCAAGGGCCAGCCGGTCCTGGTGGGCACCGTCTCCATCGAGAGCTCCGAGAAGCTGTCCGCCGCCCTTACCAAGCGCGGCATCGCTCACGAGGTCCTCAACGCCAAGCACCATGAGCGCGAGGCCCACATCGTTGCCCAGGCCGGACGCTACGGCGCCGTGACCATCGCCACCAACATGGCCGGTCGTGGTACCGACATCCTGCTGGGCGGCAACCCCGACGAGCTGGTGCGCGAGCGCCTGGAGTACGAGGGCCTGACCATGGAGGACGTGACGCCCGAGCAGCTCGAGCAGTTTAACGCCGAGGCCAAGGAGACTTGCAAGGCCGAGCGCGAGCGCGTGCTTGCCGCCGGCGGCCTGACCGTCATCGGCACCGAGCGCCATGAGTCCCGCCGTATCGACAACCAGCTGCGCGGCCGTTCCGGCCGTCAGGGCGATCCAGGCGAGACCCAGTTCTACCTGTCGCTCGAGGACGACCTCATGCGCCTGTTCGGCGGCGACAAGATGGACCGCGTCTCCAAGATGATGGTCACGGCCGACATGGGCGACGACATGCCCATCCAGCACAAGATCATCTCCAAGGCTGTCGAGAGCGCCCAGCACAAGGTCGAGAGCATCAACTTCTCCATGCGTAAGAGCGTCCTTGAGTACGACGACGTCATGAACAAGCAGCGCCAGGTCATCTACGCCGAGCGCAATAAGATTCTGGACGGCAAGGACCTGACCGACCACATCACCGAGGTCATGCACGACACCGTGTACCGCTGCGTGCAGGAGTTCTGCACCAAGGACAGTCACGATGGCGAGCGCGACCTGGAGGGCCTGCGCAAGTGGGTTGTGGAGCTCACCGGCCACATCGATACGCCGAAGTTCCCCGACGAGGATTATGAGGCCCTGGCTGCCGATGTCCTGGCTTACGTAGAGAAGTGCTACAACATGAAGGCCGAGCGCTTGGGCGAGGACCTGATGCGCGAGCTCAACACCCAGGTCATGCTGCGCGTCATCGATACCCGCTGGATGAACTACCTGCAGGAGATGGACTACCTTAAGACCGGCATCGGCCTGCGCGGCTTTGGCCAGCGCGACCCGCTGGTCGAGTACAAGACCGAGGCCTACGGCGCGTTCCAGATACTCGTCGATACCATGTATGAGGATTACCTGCGCACGGTTCTACGCATCGAGATCAAGGCTGCCCCGCGTGCCGTGGAGCACAAGGAGGAGCCCGCGCTCGAGGGCGCGCACTTCTCCGGTCCTGCCGAGGTCGATGGTGATAACGGCGACTCGGTGCTGCGCAAGCAGGCGCAGGTGCAGGCCCGCACGGCTGTCCAAGGCGGACCGGCTGCCGTCAACAACGGTGGCAAGGTGACCACTTATCGCAAGTCCGAGAGCGACGATCCGTACGTCAACGTGGGCCGCAACGACCCGTGCCCCTGCGGTAGCGGCAAGAAGTTTAAGTACTGCCACGGCAGGAATCGTTAATGGCTGAGGCTTTAGAGATAACGCCCGCCGAGCTGGACGCGTTCGCGGACCGGCTCGGCGAGGTCGAGTCGTATCTCCACCTGGACGAGAAGCGTACCCGTGTGACCGAGCTCGAGGCCAAAAGTGTTGCCCCTGGCTTTTGGGATGACGCCGACGCCGCCCGTGCCACCATGGAGGAGATCGCGCGTACCAAGGAAGATATCGCTGCCGTGGACACCGCGCGCGGCGAGCTTTCCGATGCCCGCGCCGCGCTGGAGCTTGCCGAGGAAATGGGCGATGACCCCGATGCCGCTGCGCTGCGCGAAGAGGCTGCCGTCACGGCGGAGCGCCTGTCCCGCGCCATCGACGAGCTTGAGTTAGCAAGCTGGTTTACCGGCGAGTTCGATCATAGCGACGCGATTGTGACCATCAAGCCCGGACAGGGTGGCTTGGAGGCCCAGGACTGGACCTTCATGCTCTTTAAGATGTACATGAAGTATTGTCAGCGCCGCGGTTGGAAGGTCACCATCAACGATTGTCCCGCGGCAGAGGTCATTGGCATCGATCGCGCGACCTTTACCGTCGAAGGCAAGGATGCCTTTGGCATGCTTCGCGCCGAGGCCGGTGTTCACCGCCTGGTGCGCATTAGCCCCACCGACGACAAGAAGCGCCGCCAGACCACGTTTGCCGGCGTCGAGGTCATTCCGGTGCTGCCCGATGATATCGATATCGAGATTAATCCCGATGACATCCGCGTCGACGTGTACCACGCGAGCGGCCCGGGCGGCCAGGGCGTCAACACCACCGACTCCGCCGTGCGCGTGACGCATTTCCCCAGCGGTATCGTGGTCACTTGTCAAAACGAGCGCAGCCAGATTCAAAACAAGGCCGCGTGCATGCAGATCCTCAAGGCGCGTCTGTACGAGATTGAGCTCGAAAAGCGCGCCGAGGCTCTGGATGAGATTCGCGGGCCCAAGACCACAATTGGTTTTGGCAACCAGATTCGCAGCTACGTGCTCTACCCGTACCAGATGGTTAAGGACCTGCGGACGGGCGTGGAGACCAGCAACGTCGAGGCGGTTCTTGACGATGGCGATCTGGATTCGTTTGTGATTGGCTATCACCGTTGGGCTACCGGCAACGCCGATGCGGAGGCCCCCTCTGCCTAAACCGCTCGGTTTAGGCGAGAATGGATTACGACCTTCCGAGCGAGGTGGTTTTGTATCCAGAACAAACCCTGCACAGGGGTGGTTTTTACCCGGCGAATCGGTAGAATCGAATACAACAAGAAGTTCAAGGCGCATCCGATGGGGTGCGCTTTTTTGAGGGAGGCAGCATGGCATATCGTCTGGACATCAAGCGCATTCTTTCGATGAACTTCTTTCACGATCTGCCTCAGATCATGTTGGGGTGCGCCTTGGCCGCCATCGCGACCGACCTGTTTTTGATTCCCAACGGTCTTGCTGCCGGTGGTGTTACGGGCCTTGCGACTATTATCCAGGCGGTCGGCGCGACGCGAGGCGTGTCGCTTCCCGTCGGTATCCAGACCATCGTGATGAACGCCTTGCTGTTGCTGGTTGTTATGCGCGAGGGCGGCATGTTCTACGTGGTGCAGACCGCGACGGGCTTTGTGCTGCTGGGCTTCTTTACCGATCTGTTCGCCCCGTTTGTAGCACCTCTGGCGGATGCGGACCTGATGCTCCCTGCCATGTGGGGGGGCATTATTACGGGCATCGGTTACGGCATGGTGTTGCGCGCCGGCGCCAACACCGGCGGCTCGGACACGATTGGCCAAATCATCTCGCGTAACACCTCGCTGCCGGTGGGCTCGACCGTCATGGCGATCGATGTTGCCGTATGCGCGCTGTCGGCTCCGGTCTTTTCAATCGAAAACGCACTATATGCAGGCCTTTCGATGGTCATTAGCGGCTACGTGATCGATGCCGTGGTCGATGGTGGCAACAAACGCCGTATGGTACTCATCATCTCGGACAAGTTCCCTGATATCGCTGCCGATATCATGTATGGCCTGGGTCGTGGTTGTACCAAGTTTAAGGCGACTGGCATGTATTCGGGTGCCGAGAAGCCGGTGATTATGGTCATCGTGAGCCGTCGAGAGCTCAATACCCTCAAGACGATCGTGCGCGAGCGCGATCCTCACGCCATTGTGACGGTCGCTGACGTTACGGAAGCCTTCGGCGAGGGATTCAAGGACATTAGCGCGTAGGGTCGATCGCGTTCCATCCAAAAGACGTTCACATTGATAAACCGTTTCATCAGCGGTTCTGCCTGCTAAATTGTTCAAATAATGATAAAAACTCTGGTAAAGCCATCAGTTTCCAGCATAATGAATGACGTACGTGCATTGCGGCTGTGTTGGGATTACCTTCGGTGCCGTGCGCATTTTGTCTAATGAGGATGAAAGGAAGGCACAATGAGCGACGAAGAGCTCAAAAAGGTTGCCAACGAGGTAAGGAAGGGCATCGTCACCGGCGTGCACGCTGCCAAGTCCGGCCATCCGGGCGGTTCGCTCGGCGCTGCCGACATCATGACCTATCTGTACTTTGAGGAAATGAACGTCGACCCGGCCGATCCCCGCAAGGCCGACCGCGATCGCTTTGTGCTCTCCAAGGGCCATTGCGCTCCGGGTCTGTACGCCGTGCTCGCCGAGCGCGGATTCTTCCCCAAGGAGGATCTCGAGACGCTGCGCCACATCGGCAGTCACCTGCAGGGCCATCCCAACATGAACGACACTCCGGGCGTCGATATGTCCACCGGCTCGCTGGGCCAGGGCATCTCCGCCGCCGTGGGCATGGCGGTTGCCGCCAAGCACTGGGGCGACGACTATCGCACCTACGCCCTGCTGGGTGATGGCGAGAGCGAGGAGGGCCAGGTCTGGGAGGCGGCCATGTTTGCCGGCAACCAGCAGCTCGATAACCTCTGCGTGATCGTCGACCACAACGGCCTGCAGATCGACGGTCCCGTCGAGGAGGTCAACGACCCCATGCCGCTGGCAGACAAGTTCCGTGCTTTTAAGTTCCACGTGGTGGAGCTTGCCGACGGCAACGATTTCGATCAGATCCGCGCCGCCTTTGCCGAGGCCCGCGCCACCAAGGGTCAGCCTACTGCCATTATCGCCGAGACCACAAAGGGCAAGGGCGTTTCCTTTATGGAGAACCAGGTTGGTTGGCACGGCAAGGCCCCCAACGATGAACAGTTTGAGCAGGCCATGGCAGAGCTCACGGCCGCCGGAGAGGAGCTCTAGGATGGCAGACGTCAAGAAAATCGCCACGCGTGTAAGCTACGGCGAGGCCCTCGTCGAGCTCGCCAACGAGCACGATGACTTTGTGGTCCTCGACGCCGACCTGGCTGCCGCCACGCAGACCGGCAAGTTCAAGGCAGCCTGCCCCGACCGCTTCTTCGATGTGGGCATTGCCGAGAGCAACCTGATGGGCGTCGCCGCCGGTATCGCGACCACCGGCCGCGTTGCCTTCGCGAGCACCTTTGCCATGTTCGCTGCCGGTCGCGCCTTTGAGCAGGTCCGCAACTCCATCGGCTACCCGCACCTCAACGTTAAGATCGGTGCCACGCATGCCGGTATCTCGGTGGGCGAGGATGGCGCCACGCACCAGTGCTGCGAGGATATTGCCCTCATGCGCGTCATCCCCGGCATGACTGTGATCGTTCCTGCCGACGACGTCGAGGCCCGCGCCGTAACGCGCGCCGCCTACGAGTGCGACGGTCCGGTGTACATGCGCTTCGCTCGTTTGGCCTCGCCGGTTATCAACGACCCCGAGACCTACAACTTCGAGTTGGGTAAGGGCATTGTCATGCGCGAGGGCGCCGACGTCACCATCATCGCCTGCGGCCTGATGGTCGGCGAGGCTCTCGAGGCCGCCGAGCAGCTCGCTGCCGAGGGCATCGACGCCGAGGTCATCAACATGCACACCATCAAGCCCATCGATGCCGACCTGATCGTCAAGAGCGCCACCAAGACCGGCCACGTCGTGACCGTCGAGGAGCATTCTGTAATCGGTGGCCTGGGCAGCGCCGTTGCCGACGTCCTGTGCGAGCAGTGCCCGACGCCCCTCAAGAAGATCGGCGTCAACGACACCTTTGGCGAGTCCGGCCCGGGTGCCGAGCTCTTGCACAAGTATGGCCTGGACGCCGCCAACATCGTGGCGACCACCAAGGAGTTCTTGGCATAAGGCAAGGCGGATCTCAAGGACTGCTTCGCCAGAACTATGGAAACCCGGCAGGGGCGCTCTCTTGGAGAGCGCCCCTGTTTCAGTTGCGGTGAAATAGGGACTGATTAGACCTTTTAACTGGTAAAACAGTCCCTATTTCACCGCAACTCATGAAGACGCCCCTCAAGCACGGTCCCATCAGGAAAAAGGGCATATATCGACAAAGCGCAATTCAGACCCTTCCAGCTTTGTATATGCAGCACCTCAAGATAAACGCAGCGACCCCTTAGTTATCGCAGGCCGGACACAGGGTTACTCTCCAAATCTTTCCGCAGGACGGAGGAGCCCCCGCCGCACGTAGTGCGCAGCGGGGGCTCCGACATGTCCGAGGACGATTTGGAGAGTAACCCTGTGCACGGCCGACGGGATCCCTAAGCACGCCATGCTTCTTATGTGCAGCAAAGCTAATGCTGCTAAAATACAAAGCGCTCATGTAGTTTAAACGCACGACGATAAGGAGCACCAGTGGGTAACCACTTCCGTACCTCCGGTGCGGGCGATGATGCCCCCAAGACGCAGGCAGGCGTCCAGGGCAGTCGTTTCGCCACTCCGGATTCAGAGGGCCAGCCTGTTGCTCAGGCCCCCGCTCAGCCGGCAGATCAGGCACAGCCGGCATCCGATCCCTTTGCCTACAATCCAACCAGCGATGTCGCGCTTTCCGGCACGGCGGGTTTTGAGCCCGTTCAGGCCGTGACCGCTCGCGTGGAGCAGCCTCAGGCTGGTGCCGCCACGCCGCAGCCTACCATGGCCGGCATTCCCGACCCCTTGGCCCCTGCGACGCCGGCTCCTCAGCCTGCGCAGTCCGGTCTCTTTGCCGCTATTCCCGACCCCACGCAGCCTGCTGCCCCGGTGGTCGAGAGCGATCAGGCAGCCGAGGTCGCAAGCCTCGATAACGCGCTCAACAACCCCGATTTTACGTCGGTGTTTGCGCCCATCGATCCGCAGGCCAGCCGCAAGAAGATGGCCAAGCAGGCCGGTGTCGAGCCCGTCATCCTTATGGAGCATGTCACCAAGATCTATCCGGCACAGCCTAACAAGCCTGCACTCGACGACATCAACATCGAGATCTATCCGGGCGAGTTCGTCTTCCTGGTCGGTCACTCCGGCTCGGGTAAGACCACGCTGCTGTCGACGCTCAACCGCGACGTCAAGCCGACGAGCGGCCGCATCCTGGTTGCCGGTCAGGACCTCATGAAGATCAAGAACCGTAAGGTTCCGTTCCTGCGCCGCCAGATTGGCGCCGTGTTCCAGGACTTTAAGCTTCTGCCGCAAAAGACCGCCTACGAAAACGTGGCGTTTGCCCTGCAGTGCATCGGCAAGCCCAAGGGCGTCATTCGCAGCCAGGTGCCCGAGGTGCTGCGTCTGGTCGGTCTGGCCGATCAGATGGACTCGCTGCCCGACCAGCTTTCCGGTGGCGAGCAGCAGCGCGTTGCCGTCGCCCGTGCTATGGTCAACCGTCCGCCGCTGCTGATCTGCGACGAGCCCACGGGCAACCTCGACCCGGCGATCTCGCTGGGCATCATGAAGCTGCTTGAGCGTATTAACCGCACCGGCACCACCGTGATCGTCGCCACGCACGACCGCGAGATGGTCGATAGCATGCACCGTCGCGTGATCGCCCTCGAGGGCGGCCACGTCATCCGCGACCAGGAGAGGGGAGGTTACGGCAACTATGGCACCAACTAACGTGGGCTACTCCTTCAAAGAGGCAATCAGCCACTTCTTCCGTAACTGGACTACCTCGCTCGGCGCCGTCATCACGATCTTCCTTTCGCTGTTTATCATCGGCCTGTTCATCATGGGCTCTGCGATGCTGAACTCCGTGATCGGCACCGTCGAGGATCAGGTTGTCATCAACGCGTTCATTAGTGATGACGCCGATCAGGCCGATGTTCAGGCTTTTGAGGCCGAGCTTAAGACGTGGAATAACGTCAAGTCCGTGACCTATAAGGACAAGGACGACGCGCTGGCCGAGTATACGAGCAAGATGTCGGGCAACGCCGACGCCACCATGAGCGCGCTCGATGGCCAGAACCCGCTGCCGGCTTCCTTCGCTATTGAGATGGACGATCCGTCCAAGGTCGAGAGCACGGCAAAGAAGCTCAAGAAGGATGCCGATTTCCAGAAGATCGCGGATGACGGCGACGTCAACGCGAGCGTGCTGTACGGCCAGGAGGAAGTGAGCCGCCTGTTCCAGGTGACCAACTACATCCGCATCGCCGCCGTGGTGCTCGTTGGTCTTCTGACCTTTATCGCATTCATCTTCATCAACAACACGATTCGCCTGTCCATCACGGCGCGTCGTCGTGAGATTGCGATTATGCGTCTGGTCGGCGCCAGCAACGGCTTCATTCGTGGCCCGTTTATCACCGAGGGCGTGCTGCAGGCCATTTTGGGCTCGCTGCTTTCCATCGGCGTTCTGGAGCTGCTGCGCAATCTGATGATCCCGCGTCTGCAGGAGAGCATCGGCTGGATGTCGTTTGCCCTGCCGATGCAGTACTACCTGGTGACCTATGCTGCGCTGATTCTGGTCGGCGTGATTATCGGTCTCTTTGGTTCTGCCATCGCCATGCGCCGCTACCTGCGCGTGTAGGCATGCTTGGAATTCATCCCTTCCAACGGGTCGTCTCTTATGGGGCGGCCCGTTTTTTGATCCCTAGGGGACGGCAGGAAAGCGAATCATTTGGGTAGACTCTTTGGAGTTCGCAATCGATAGTTAGGAGGCGCCATGGGGCGCAATAACAAGCATAAGCGTGGAGCTCGCAATCAGCGCGGGCCGGTGCGCAGCGAACGCCGTCCGAGCCTGACCGGGCGCGTGCAGCTCCATGAGCATAGCGCCTACGTTGTAACCGAAAACGGCGACTACAAGGTCATGGGCCGCGGTAAGCGCGAGATCATGGATGGCGATACCGTTGCCGTGAGCATTAAGAACAGCCCGCACGGTGAGCGGCGCGCCGTGATCGAAAGCGTGGTTGAGCGTGCAGCCATAAGCGTGGTGGGCACGTACCAGACCGCCGGTCCGCTCGGTGTGATCGAGCCGCTCGATTCGCGTCTGAAGGCCGACTTCTTCATTCTGCCCGAGGATACCTCGGCGGATCGTCTGGGTGTCCACCCGGGTGATGCTGTTGTCGCGCGCATTTTGACCTACCCGACGCGCCTGGAATCGGGTACCGTGACGATCGAACGCCGCATTGGCGGAGATGACGCGCCCGATTTGGGCGTTCAATATGTGATGGCGCGTTACGGCTATACCGATAGCTATCCCGAGGCCGCGCTGGACGAGGCCGAGGGGCTTTCGCTCGATGTGTCCGCGGCGCTTAAGGACCCGCTCCGCCGCGATCTGCGCGACCGCTTTGTCATCACGATCGACCCAGTCGACGCGCGCGACTTTGACGACGCCATTTCGCTGGAGCGAACGCCCGAGGGTGGCTACAAGCTGGGTGTGCATATCGCCGACGTTTCACACTATGTGGCTTGGGACGGGCATATCGATCTTGAGGCTCGCCATCGTACGACATCGGTGTATCTGGCCGATCGCGTGCTTCCCATGCTGCCCGAACGCCTGTCCTGTGACCTGTGCTCGCTTCGCCCTGACGAGGACCGTCTTGCGTTTACCGTTGACATTGAGCTCGATGCACAGGGTCGCGTGCGGCATTACGATCCGTACCCCAGCGTGATTCGCTCGCGTGTGCGTATGGACTATGACGGCGCCGAGGCGCTGCTGGTGCGTGCCGGCGCGGTTGAGTATTCGGTGCTGGAGGGTGCAGCCGAGGATGTTGCGGCTGCCGAGACCTCGCGCGAGGAAGCGCTTGAGCGCGGTCTTGCGTGCGAGGAGGCCGCCCGCGGCTACAACGTCGACCTCGGCGATTTCCTTGTCGCCGCTAACGAACTCGCCGAACTCCGCCGTCGTATCCGTCGCGCCCGCGGCTCGGTCGATTTTGACACGGCCGAGATTCGTGCTCTGTTGGATGAGGACGGAGTGCCCGTGCAGATTGTGGCGCGTGAGCGTTCGTGTGCCACGTCGCTTATCGAGGAAGCTATGCTGCTCGCCAACGAGTGCGTTGCAGAGTGGCTGGCAGACCGTGATATCGAGGCCTGCTATCGCGTGCATGAGGATCCGAGCCCCGATAGCCTGCACGGTGCCGCCGTTGCGCTGGCGCAGCTAGGCATCATCGACGATCGCCGTGCTGCCGGTATTGCCCTGGGGAGCCCCGATGAGCTGCAGGCTGCAGTCGATGCTGCCGCCGGTACGGCCAACGCACCGCTCGTTAACACGCTGCTTCTGCGCAGCATGCAGCGCGCGCTGTACAAGCCGCGCAACGAGGGCCACTTTGCGCTCGCCGCGCCGTGCTACTGTCACTTTACGAGTCCCATCCGTCGCTACCCCGATCTGGTGGTGCACCGCGTGCTCAAACTGCAGTTGGCCTATGAGCGGCTCGGCGGCAAGGACGCCTTGGTCCGTACGCCGCGGCTGATCGGCAAGGGGCGCGAGTCGCTGCCGCGCATTCTGCCGCAGATCTGCCGCGCATGCAGCGATGCCGAGCGCGCGGCAGATGCCGCCAGCCATGCGACGCAAAAGATCAAGATTGCCCAGTACTATGAGGACCGTCTGGGCGAGCGCTATGCCGGAACCGTCTCGTGGGTTAGCAGCATGGGCCTTTTTGTGCGCTTGGACCTAACGCAGGTCGAAGGCTTGGTTTCGATCAAGAGTCTGGGCAACGAGTGGTTCGAGTTCGACGAGGACGCGCTCACGCTCACAGGTGCCGACACGGGCACCCGTTACGAGCTGGGGCAGCGCGTGATTATCGAGGTCTCGCGCGTCAATACCACGCGTGGGCACTTGGACTTTAAGCTTATCCATTAGCCAAATCCCGACTCATGGTGGGGGAGCGGAGGGCGGCCTTTCGGGACCGCCCTTCGCATTTGAATCGTGGCTACCTTGCCGTCTGCTCGGCCGCCCGCTTTCCTGCTATTTGGGAGGTAAAACCTACCAAAATAAACCTGTCCCTTTTGGCAGGTTTACAAGAAAGCGGGGATGAGATGGCGACGGTGTACGGGTATGCGCGGGTGAGTTCGCGCGATCAGAATCTGAATCGGCAGCTGGATGCGCTGGGCGCCTATGGCGTGGGCTCAGCGAATATTTATGCCGACCATGCGAGCGGCAAGGACTTCGATCGACCGCATTATCGCGAGCTGCTGCACGTCCTGGGAGACGGGGACGTGCTGGTGGTGCTTTCTATCGACCGACTTGGTCGTAATTACTCCGAGATTCTTGAGGAATGGCGACGCATCACCAAGGAGCTCGGGGTTGCCATTGTGGTGTTGGACATGCCATTGCTTGACACGCGCGCTAGGGCCAGCGGCGCGCCGGATGTGACCAACACCCTGATTGCCGATATTGTGCTGCAACTGCTGAGCTACGTGGCGCAGGTGGAGCGCGAGAATATCCATCGGCGCCAGGCGGAGGGAATTGCAGCGGCGCGGGCGCGAGGGGTTCGTTTCGGTCGACCTCGCAAGCCGTGCCCTCCTCAGTTTGAGCTGGTGCGCGATAGCTATGAGGCAGGCGATATTACCCGCAGCCAGGCAGCAAAGTGCCTGGGCGTGTGCGTGGGGACGTTCGATCGCTGGATGCGCGAGGCGGGGTAGGGGTTTGCGTCGCTTTGTCGCTTCCTGTTGCGATTCAAATTTTGATACGGTGACGATGCCATTTGGGGCTACACTCGCTGATATTCAAAAAAGGAGGTTGGCCCTTGGCGCGCGTAAAACAAATAATCGGATGGACCGCGATCGTTCTGTTCGTTGCAACGCTGGCGGGCATCTGGGTGCTGACGGAGCAAAATGCGGTGGAGACGTCGTTGCTGAGCGAGTCCACCGCGCGTGTGGTGGAGGGTCAGGCTACGGGCGTTCAGGCTGCCGATGCCACGGGTGAAGCCCAGACAGAGAACGGAATGACCGGGGGCGCCGATTCGGCTGCCTCGAATGTCCGGTCTGGCCGACTTGCTTCCATTCGCATGTGGGTGGGCACAAACGTCCGTCGCGTTGCCCATACCGTAGAGTTTTTCTTCGTCGGATTGTTCGCCTCGGTGGTCGTGGTTTGCTTTTCCAGGCGTCCGTGGAGCGTATGCTCCCGTTGCGTGCCTGTATTGCTCTTTTGCGCCGCCTGCTCCGTTGGCGATCAGGTACATAAGATCTTTGTTCCCGGCAGGCATTTCGACGTTATCGATTTAGGATTCGATGCTGCGGGCTATGTCACCGCCATGCTGTTGGTATTGCTGGCGGCGGCGTTAGTGCGCCATGCGACTCGGCCGATCGGCGCCCATGCGAGGCGCTAGCCGGTAACAAACCCGTTTCTGATAATGCGACCTTGTTGAATTATTTTGTGTCGCGCGTATTTCCGAGCGGTCGGATTTGAGGGGCGAGCGGTAGAACGCTCGCCCTTTGTGCGCCACGATGCGGCACAATGTACCGCAAAAGCTGTTTGTATCCGGTACGAATCGTTCGTTGGTCTTTAATTCTTCTCAACGGAGGTGTTTGAGATGGCAAACGGATTGCTTTTGCGGCTTCGCGAGCGTGAGCTCAGCGCGAGCCCGGCGGAACGCAATGTCATCGCATATGTAAGCGCTCATCCGCACGAGGTGGTCGGGCTGTCCGTCCGCGGTCTTGCCGATGTCACGTTCTCCTCGCCCTCGAGCATTTTGCGCTTTTGCAAGCGTTTGGGTTTTGCGGGCTACAAGGAGTTCCAGCGCGAACTGATTGCCGAGCTGGCGCTCTTAGGTGACAAGAAAGACATAGCCCTCGAGGACATCTCCATGGATGACAGCGTCGAACGTATCGTGGGGAAGGTGATGAAAAGCAACGTGCGCACAATCGAGGCGACGGCGCGAACGCTCGATTACACCGTCTTGGAGCGATGCGCGGCCCGTCTTAAGCGGGCACGCGCGGTCAATCTGTTCGGTATTGGTGCCTCTCGTTTGGTCGCGCACGACCTGGCGCAAAAGCTCATGCGTGTCGACAAAGAGTGCCATCTGTACGACGACTGGCATGATCAGCTCTTATGTGCCAAGAACATGCATGAGGGCGATATGGCAATCGCCTTTAGCTACTCGGGCTTGACGCAAGAGGTGCTGGACTGCACCGCCGAGGCTCAACGTCACAACTGTCCCGTTGTGGCCGTTACCAAAGTAGATGGATCATCCAAGCTTGCCACCATGGCCGATGCCGTGCTCGGCGTCGCTGCGAGTGAACCCTTGGTCCGCAGCGGTGCCATGGCTTCGCGTATGGCCCAGCTTATGGTTGTCGATGCCCTGTACGCTGCTTACGTTGCCAGCGACTACGAACGGGCGACGCATGTCATAAAGCAAAACTACATCGAGAAACAGGAAAGATGAGGTGAATGAAATGCTCGATTTAACAAAATTCACGACCGAACAGCGTAATCAAAGGTCAATGGACCTCGATACGATGACATCGCTGCAAATCGTCACGACGATGAACGATGAGGATCTTCGTGCCGTCCAGTCGGTCACGAAAGTGTTGCCCCAGGTTGCCATGGCAATCGACTGGGCTGCTGAGACACTCGAGCGCGGCGGGCGCGTCTTTTACATGGGCGCAGGCACCAGCGGTCGTCTGGGCGTACTCGACGCTTCGGAGTGTCCGCCCACGTTTGGCGTGTCACCCGATCTGATTGTCGGGCTCATTGCCGGAGGCGAGACGGCGTTTATCAAGGCTGTCGAAGGTGCCGAAGACAGCGAGGAGCTTGGCGCGAGCGACCTGCGGGAGCGTGGACTCTCGGACAAGGATCTTGTCGTTGGCCTGGCGGCAAGCGGCCGTACTCCTTATGTGGTGGGCGGCCTTGCGTACGCCAAGGCAACTGGGTGCAAGACCATTGCAATTGCCTGCAACCAAGGGTCGAAGATCGGGGAGAGCGCAGATCTTGCCATTGAGCCCGTGCCCGGTCCCGAGGTGCTGACCGGCTCAACGAGGCTCAAGGCGGGAACGGTTCAAAAGCTCATTCTCAACATGATTTCGACCGGTGCCATGGTCAAGATCGGCAAGGTATACCAAAACCTGATGGTCGATGTGCAGCAGACGAACGAGAAGTTGGTGGTGCGCGGCCAGAACATCGTGATGGAGGCGACCGGCTGCACGCGCGAGCGCGCTGTTCAGGCGCTTGCGGATGCCGGCGGCCACGTAAAAACCGCTATTGTCTCGGTGCTGTTGGACTGCGATGCCGAGCAGGCTGCGGTAGCTCTTGAACGGGCGCACGGCCATGTCCGTACTGCGGTGAGTGGCCATGAGAAGAGCAATGCCGATGTCCAATAGGTGCACGGCGTGAGCTGATATGACATCTAGACGAGATACCCAATACAAGGAGGAGTTATGACGAACAAAGAGCTGGCTCAAAAGCTGCTGGACCTTTTGGGCGGTAAAGACAACGTGCTCGCAAACGCGGCGTGCATGACGCGCCTGCGCGTGACCGTCAAAGACACGGGCAACGTCGACACGGAGGGTATTAAGGTGCTCGACGGCGTGATGGGCCTGGTCGAGGACGACACGATGCAGATCGTGCTGGGTCCGGGCAAGGTGAATAAGGTGCTCGAGGAGTTCTCCAAGCTCACCGGCCTTGCGAAAGGCGTTGCCGACGAGAGCGTGGTTGACGCTGCGGCCACAAACAAGGCCGCGCAGAAAGCCAAGTACGAGTCCAAGCCGGTTCAGGCCTTCCTCAAGAAGATTTCCAATGTCTTCGTCGCCCTGCTTCCCGGCATCATTGCGGCTGGCCTCATCAACGGTATCTGTAACGTCATTAACGTCTCGACGGCAGGCGCGCTTGCAGGCGAGTGGTGGTACCAGGGCATTCGTTCCATGGGCTGGGCTCTGTTTGCCTATCTGCCCATCTTGGTGGGCTATAACGCGGCACGTGAGTTTGGTGGCTCCGCTGCGCTGGGCGGCATCGCCGGCATGATGTGTATCGCCAACAGTGCCATGCCCCTGCTTGCGCCTGGCGCGGCTGATCCTGCCACTGCCATTCTGCTGCCGCTCACCAGTGCGCAGTACAACCCCGCGGCGGGTGGCATGATCGCGGCTCTCATCGCTGGTGCATTTTTTGCCTGGATGGAGCGTCAGATTCGCAAGGTTATGCCCAACGCACTCGACACGTTCTTGTCCCCGCTGCTGGTGCTCATCATCGGCGCCTTTGCTCTGATGCTCGTCATCCAGCCGGTTGGCGCATGGCTGACGACTGCCATCTTTAGCGTTTTGACCTTTATCTTCGAGAAACTGGGCGTCCTGGGCGGCTATATCCTGTCGGCAGGCTTCTTGCCGCTGGTGTCCGTCGGCCTGCATCAGGCGCTCACGCCGATCCACGCTATGCTCAACGATCCCGACGGCGCTACCAAGGGTATCAATTACCTGCTTCCCATCCTTATGATGGCTGGCGGCGGCCAGGTCGGTGCCGGTTTGGCGCTGTACTTTAAGACCAAGAACGCCAAGCTCAAGAAGTACGTCGCAGAGTCCATTCCCGTTGGAATCCTGGGTGTGGGCGAGCCTCTGATGTATGCTGTTACGCTGCCGCTCGTTCGTCCGTTTGTGACGGCCTGCCTGGGTGCCGGATTTGGCGGCGCGCTCGCGGCGCTGCTTCACATCGGCACGGTTTCTCAGGGCGTTTCCGGTCTGTTTGGCCTACTGATCGTTGTTCCTGGCCAGCAGCTCGGCTACGTTGCCGCTATGCTGCTTGCCTATGCCGCCGGCTTTGTCCTGACGTGGTTCTTTGGCGTCGACGAGCAGAAGATCAACGAGTTCTTTGGCGAGTAGTTTGATATCGCGAGCCGTGTTGCTCGGGGCTCGCGGTGCGCGGCAGATTTCTTGATGCTATGGTTGTGCCGGCGGGGCTAACTGCTCCGCCGGCCTTTTTTAAAGGAGCGTTGAAGCGTGAAAACGGGTATTTCGATTTATCTTTCCAGCCCTCTGCAGGATATTGAGCGGACGATTGAGCGTGGTGCCGCGGCGGGTGCGCGCTATGCGTTCACCTCGCTGCATATTCCCGAGGATGGGGGAGCGGCGTATGCCGATAAGGTCCGTCATGTGCTGTCGCTGCTTTCCGCCCGCGGCATTGCGCTCATTGCCGATGTGGGGCCTCGCACGTGCGATTTGCTCGGGCTTGAGCGCATCGAGGACTTGCGCGATCTGGGGTTGGAATACCTTCGTTTGGACTATGGCTTTAGCGCCCAGCGGGTCGCGGAGCTGTCCGGTGTATTTCGCATTGTGGTCAATGCATCGACAGTGAGTTCTGATGAAATCGCATCGTGGCGTGAGGCCGGTGCCGATGTGACTCGTTTTGCCGCCTGCCACAATTTTTACCCCAAGCCTTATACCGGTTTAGCTCTGGAGGACATTGCTCGGGTGAATCTTCGTCTTGCGGCGCTTGGATTCGAAATCATGGCTTTTGTGCCGGGTGATGCTAACGTTCGCGGGCCGGTATTCGAGGGACTGCCGACGGTCGAGGCGCAGCGCGGTCGCGCGTCAAAGGTTGCCCTCAATATGCTTGAGCTTGCACATGGCGCCGATTGCGACATTGTGTTGGTCGGCGACCCCGATCTTTCCGATGCGGGCTGGGCGCAGTTTGCTCAAGTTTCCGCCGGATACGTGGACCTGCAATGCGAGCTTGAGCTCAGTTATGCCTATGTGCGCGGGCAGATTCATCACGACCGACCCGACTCGAGCGTCCTCATCTTTAGGTCTCAGGAGTCACGTACGACGCTTAAGCCGGATTCCGTGCCGACGGATGCCGGAGCCGGCCTGCCGCGAAAGGCGGGGTCGATCGCTGTGAGCAATAGCGGATATGGGCGCTACGAAGGCGAGCTTGAGATTGCGCGGGTCGATCTTCCCGGTGACGAGCGCATGAACGTTGCGGGCCATATCACGCCCGAGGCAATGGAACTGCTGCCGTTCATCAAACGCGGATTCGGGGTACGGTTCGTTTAACGTGTGACCCGCGGGCTACAATTGGCCCATCATACGAAGGCGCCTCGTGTGGCGTGTGCCTGCGTTGGCCGATCTATATTCGGAGGATTCCCATGACCGTACTGTTTGTTGAATATTCCAAGTGCTCGACCTGTAAGAAGGCCAAGGCATGGCTGGACGAACATGGGGTAGAGTACATCGACCGCGATATCGTTTTGGACAATCCCACGGCTGATGAGCTTGCGACCTGGATTGCTCGTTCGGGGCTGCCGGTGCGGCGCTTCTTTAATTCGTCGGGCATGAAATATCGAGAGCTGGGCCTGAAGGCGCGTCTGGATGCGGGCATGACGGATCGGGAGTGCTACGAGCTGCTGGCGACCGACGGCATGCTGGTCAAGCGTCCGCTGCTGGTGGGCGACGACTTTGTGATTCCAGGCTTTAGGGAATCGGCTTGGGCCGAGGCGTTGCTGTAGCGGCTGCGGAAAGTGCGACCCGGAATTCGCTTCCAGAATGGGACGCGCTTTCCCAAAGTGGCCGGTTGCGGAAAGCACGTCCCATTCTGAGCTTCGATTGTGGGACACGGTTTCCGGTTGAGGGCTCGACGGGAAAGTGGGGACCAGTTTGAGCTTGAAATCTGGGACGCACTTTCCGCCGGCGGGCCTGCCCCAGTCAGTCCGCCAGCTGTGCCCATTCGTGCGGATCGTAGACCTTTACGTGTTTGTTGGGCTTGCCGCTCCAGTACTCCTCGTCCATAAAGGGCAGATATGCCTGGACGCCGGGGCAGATAAAGGGAATCCGCTGCTGTTGCAGTCGCTCGCGCTGGCGCTGCTCCAGGTGCGTCTCGGATATGACGGTCGGCATACCGGACAACTCGACGAGGCTTGCCTGGATTCGCTTAAGGTCGGGGAGTCCCGCGTGCCATGACATCCGCATGATCAAAAAGGATGCACGGCGGTATTTTGCCTGCACCACAGTAATGGCGGGGCGCAGTGTGGGATGGATTTTGTCCCGTTCGGGCCAAAGGTCGGCAGTGATCTCGAGGCCCAGGGTCTCCCATAGGTAATCAAGCTCTTCGTCCATGGCGCCTCGATATCTACGTGATCATTGATACTTCGATTGTGTTGCCTGGTGCTATCGTTTTCGCGGTAGAATCTGCCAACGGTTGACGGCTACCGCTCGCGGCGTTTTGCCCTTCGTGTACAGCGGTTGGCTTCACAGGTCCTTCACGGGTTGGACTAAATTAGGCCAATTTGACTGAATTTCAAAAAAGTCAAAATTGGGGCTTGCGTCACGGCGAGACTTCCCGTATATTTCTTTCTTGCGCAAAGGCACAGCCGAGCGCAGCGATGCAGTCATTGGGATGTCGTCTAATGGCAGGACAGCGGATTCTGGTTCCGTCAATGGGGGTTCGACTCCCTCCATCCCAGCCATTGCATTTGCTACATATGGCCCGTTCGTCTAGCGGTTTAGGACGCCGCCCTCTCAAGGCGGAGATCACCAGTTCGAATCTGGTACGGGCTACCAAAATTGAACGCCCGGGCCTCGTAAGAGACCCGGGTTTTGTGTATTAACCGTATATACGGCGCCTGCCGTGTTTCGCTCAGATCGAGGAGTAGCCATGGATCTGCCCATCAGCTTGCAAGACATCACGTATGCCGAGAACTATCTGGCGCAGGGCGACCTGGCTACGGCGACGCCGCTGCTGGAGCGTCTGGTGGAGCTCGCCGAGGAGTATATCGACGCTGAGTGCAAGACGGAGGAGAACCGCCAGTACTTTAGCTTCGATAGCAAGTTTGAGCGTCTGGCCTACCGCCGCGTGGAAAAGGATCCGCGCGAGCTGGTGCAGGTCGAGGTGCCCTTTGATCGCCTGTATTCCGACATGGCGTATGCCTACATTCGCCAGCAGGATTATGTGAGTGCTCGCAACGCCTTGATGCAGTCCGTGCGCTGGGACCCCATGAACTGCAACTACCGCCTGGATCTGGCCGAGCTGTTCCGTGCGCTCGAGGACAAGCAGGAGTGGGCATCGCTTTCGTTTTCGGTGCTAGAGCGTGCGAGCGACGGCAAGTGTGCCGCCCGCGCCTACGCCAACTTGGGCCAGTATTTCCTTGAGCCCGAGACCGAGAACGTCTCGGCGGCCGTGGGCTGCGCGCGTCTGGCGCTGCGCTTGGCCCCTGGTGATGCGCATACGACGCGCCTGCTCAACAAGATCCATACTGCCTATCCCGATGCCGCCGAGGAGAGCGACGAGCACGTGATGGGCGAGCTGAGCCTGCAAGGCGTGCCGACCTCGCCTTCGGCCGAGATTGCCATCTGCCTGATCATGTGTGCGACCGATGCTGCAAGCGACGGCGACAAGCAGGAGGCGACGCGCCTGACGGTCCGTGCCCGCGACCTTGTGGGCGAGGAGGCCTGCGCGGCGATTATCAAACTGGTGCGCGAGAGCGATGCCGAGCTCAATGCTGAGCGCAAGGCAAAGCGCGACGCCGCGGGCTCAAACGCCGATGGAGCCAAGGAGGCCGGCGATGCCCAGTAAGCGCGAGCGCAAGCTCATCTCCAAGAATCGCTCGGCACACCACGAGTACTTTATCGATGAGACCTTTGAGTGCGGCATTGAGCTGAGTGGCACCGAGGTCAAGTCGATTCGCGAGCGCGCGTGCCAGATCACCGATACCTTCGCGCTGATCCGCGGCGGGGAGTGCTGGCTCGTCGGCCTGCATATCCACCCTTATAGCCATGGTGGCGTGTGGAATCGCGATCCTGACCGTCGGCGTCGTCTGCTGCTGCACCGCAAGGAGATCGACTTTCTTGACGGCAAACTTCGCAACCGTGGTTATGCGCTGGTTCCGTTGGAGCTCTACTTTAATACCGACGGCCGCGTAAAGCTGCTGCTGGGTCTGGGTCGCGGCAAGAAGCTCTACGACAAGCGCGAGGACATGGCCAAGCGTGATGTCCAACGCGAGATCGACCGCGCCCTTAAGGAACGCAACCGCTAGGCACTCTGTATAAGTTGCGGTGGAATACGGACTGTTTTCCTGTTTGAGGGGCTATTCAGTCCCTATTTCACCGCAACTGCGGGCGTCTCATCTTTCTTACTGTTCTGACACATATGTCTCAAAGGCGGCGTCCGTTATGGGTGCCGCCTTTTTTGTGGGTACATACATTCATGAGGTTCCAACCCGAGCTAGGGGAGTGATCGTTATGGACAAAACTGCGTTCTTTACCATGCCGAGCGGTCTGTACGTGGTGAGCGCTGCGGCAGACGGGCTGCGCGCCGGCTGCGTCATCAATACTGCGGTGCAGGTGACGTCCATGCCGCCGCGTATTTCGGTTGCCGTGAACAAGGACAATGTCACCTCGGGCGTCATCGCATCGGCCAAAGCGTTCGCGCTGACCGTGATCGGTCAGACCGCCGACATGCTCTACATCGGTAACTTTGGGTTCCGCACCAGCAGCGATTATGACAAGTTTGCCAAATACGAGACCCGCGAGACGGCTCTGGGCATGCCCTATGTGCCCGAGCACGCGGCGGCCCTGTTTAGCTGCCGTTTGATCGACACTGTGGATGTGGGAACGCATCTGCTGTTTATTGGCGAGGTCGAGGATGCGGAGCGCCTGAGCGACGAGACGCCGCTGACGTACGACTACTATCACAAGGTGCTAAAGGGCAAGACGCCGCCCAAAGCCTCGTCGTATCAAGGCTAGAAATGTTCTAAAAATACTTGCATTATACTATTGAGAATATATACTAATAAGTAAGTACACCAGCAGTCACGTTCGAGAGGAGAACATCATGGCTGAGGAGAAGAAGACGTATAAGTTTGTGTGCACCGTTTGCGGTTACGAGGTTGAGGTCGACACGCCCGAGCTGCCCGAGGATTACGTGTGCCCGGTGTGCGGCGTCGGCCCCGATGAGTTTGAGCTCGTCGAGGAGTAACTCGTAGACACACGGCGATTAGCCATACAGAGCTCTGTCCAAGGGTCCCGGCTGGATATTCCGGCTGGGACCCTTTTGATTTATCTGACGGTTTAAAACGGCCTTACGTGTTACAGATTGAGACGTTATATCTGGACAGCCACGCTATCCCAATTACATCCCCGTTAGCAGCACGATGTCGAGAATCGTCACGATGACGCCGATCCCTACGAGCAGCGCGTTGAGCGGGCGCGAGTTGGCGTATTTGCCCATAACGCGGGGCGAACTGGTGAGTCGTATGAGCACAAAGACCGTAATCGGCAACTGAAGCGACAACAATGCCTGACTCCAGATGAGACCCTCAAAAGGATTCGGGACGATCAGGCACGCCGCCACTGCGCCGACGAAACAGACCGCCACTCCAATCGATGAGTGCCGGTCGTGGATGTCGTATTCCTCGTCGAACATGCCCGCGGTGATGGTTCCCGCCGCCATGCCCGCTGTCACGCTGCTCGATAGTCCCGCGAACAGCAGCGCTACCGCAAAGATGGTCGAGCTCGCCGGGCCCAAGATGGGGGAGAGCGTGGCCGCTGCGACGGCGAGGTCGTCTACGACAATGCCGTGCGCAAAGAAGGTCGTTGCGGCCAGGATGACCATGGCCGAGTTGATCGCCCAGCCCACGCCCATCGAAAAGAGCGTGTCGAAGAGCTCATAGCGCAGACGCTCTTCGATAACCTGCTCGCCTTGGCCTTCGAAGTGCATGGATTGGATGACCTCGGAGTGCAGGAAGAGGTTGTGGGGCATAACGACCGCGCCTAGGACACTTACGATAATCGCGGCCGAGCCGGTGGGCATACGGGGTGTGATCCAGCTTGTGGCGGCTTGCGGCCAGTCGACGTTGACTAGTGCAAGCTCGGCCAAAAACGAAAGTCCTACCACGCCCACGAAGGCGATGATCCATCGCTCGGCGCGTTTGTAGGAGCTTGTCATGAGCATGGCAATCGATGCCGCCGCGACGATGACGCAGCCGGCGCGTACGGGCAGGCCAAAGAGCATTTGAAGCGCGATCGCACCGCCCAGGACTTCGGCCATGGCGGTGGCGATGGTCGCGAGGTAGGCGCTGGCGAGCACCGTGCGCCCAACGAAGCGGGGGAGAAAGCGGGTCGTGGCCTCGGCAAGGCAGGCGCCCGTGGCGATGCCCAGGTGCGCCGCGTTGTGCTGCAAGACGATCAGCATAATCGTGGACAGCGTGACGATCCACAGCAGCGCGTAGCCAAACTGCGAGCCCGCGGCCATATTGGAGGCCCAGTTGCCCGGGTCGATAAAGCCGACGGTCACGAGCAATCCGGGGCCGATATGCCGTGCGATGTCGAGTCCTCCGTGACCGCCGGTGCGTCGGGAGCCAAAATGATGTTTGAGATGGTTGATCATGGTGCGCTCCTGCGTGCCGTTTGCTTGACGCCGGAAAGGATACCCGTTTTAGGCTCAAAAGTTAATCAAGACTAACAAAATTGCTGTATTTGAATAGGATGGTGAAAGGGGGCTGCGAAATGTCTTGATCTGTAACAACTAGGGATGGAAATTGGGTCTTACTGTTACAGATTGAGATGTTTGAAGCGGTGAGCTTACAGGTCGAACTTGGGGCCCTTGTTGCCGTCCTTGAGGTCGGCGGTGTCCACTCGTAGGGTGTGCGTTACGCGATTGTTTCGAAACGGGCGGGAAACACAACGGGCCGGCGGTGCTCCTAGTATGCCTATTCAACTGACTGTCTAATATCTAGGGGAGGATCGCGATGCAGGCAGATTCCGCTCAGCAGCAGGGCCTTTATCGCCCCGAATTCGACCACGATGCATGCGGCATCGGCGCGCTTGCCGATATCAACGGTGAGCGCCATCACCAGATTCTGGACGATGCACTGTCCATTCTGGTCAACTTGGAGCACCGCGGTGGCACCGGACTCGAGAAGAACACCGGCGACGGCGCTGGTATCCTGTTCCAGGTTCCGCATCACTTTTTCCGTAAAGAGGCTCAAAAGTGTGGCCAGATTCTGCCGGCAGAGGGCGACTATGGCGTGGCCATGCTGTTCTTCCCGCAGGACGAGAAGGGCGTAGAGGATGCCCGCCGCGTGTTTGAGGAGGGCTGCGCCGAGGCCGGCGTGCCGCTGCTCTTTTGGCGCGAGGTGCCGGTTGACCCGCACGACCTGGGCGAGACGGCCCGCGCCTGTATGCCCACTATCCTGCAGGCCTTCCTGGGCCGTCCGGACGACACGCCCGCCGGCGATGCCTTCGAGCGCCGCCTGTACGTGTGCCGCCGCACCATCGAGAAGAAGGCCGACGCTGAGTTTGCCCTGCGCGACAAAATCTTCTATGTATGCTCCATGAGCTCGCGCACCATCGTGTACAAGGGCATGCTGGTCGCCACGCAGATGCGCCGCTTCTTCATCGATCTCAACGACGCCGCCGTCAAGACGGCCGTGGCGCTCGTCCACTCGCGCTACTCCACCAACACCACGCCCAGCTGGGAACGCGCGCACCCCAACCGCTTTATCATCCACAACGGCGAGATCAACACCCTCAAGGGCAACGTCAACTGGATTCGCGCCCGCGAACCCAACCTGTACAGCCCCGTGCTGCAGCACGATCTTGAGCGCGTGATGCCCATCATCAACCGCGAGGGCTCCGACTCCGCGATTCTGGACAATGTGCTTGAGTTTTTGGTCATGAACGGCCGTCCGCTCACGCGTGCCGCGTCCATGCTGCTGCCCGAGCCGTGGGACCACAACGACAGCCTGAGCGAGGAGCGCCGCGCCTACGACGCCTACCAGTCCATGCTCATGGAGCCCTGGGACGGCCCGGCCGCCATCGCCTTTACCGACGGCCGTACCCTGGGTGCTGCCCTCGACCGCAACGGCCTGCGTCCCGCCCGCTACTATGTGACGCGCGACGGTCGCTTTATGCTGGCAAGCGAGGTGGGCACCATCGAGGTGAGCCCCGAGAACATCCTGACGAGCGGCTGTCTGGGGCCGGGCCAGATGCTCGAGGTCGACTTTGCCCGCGGTCGCGTCATCTACAACGACGAGCTGCGTGCCCGTTACGCCAAGGAAAAGCCCTACCGTGATTGGATTGCCGAGGAGACGCTGACCGTCGACGCGCTCGATGAGCCCGTTGCGGCAACACCCGCCGAGGACGACGAGGTGCCTACCGCCGTGCGTATGGCCAAGCTCGGCTATCACTGGGATGATGTTGACGAGGTCGTGCGCCCCATGGCCCAGCAGGGCAAGGCACCGCTCGCTTCGATGGGTATCGATGCGCCGCTAGCCTGCCTGTCCAAGAAGACGCGTTCGTTCTTCGATTACTTCTATCAGCTGTTCGCCCAGGTCACGAATCCGCCGATCGATGCCCTGCGCGAGCATATGGTAACCTCGACCACGCTCTACCTGGGCAACCACGGTAACCTGCTCGAGGACTCCCGCACGGCCTGCCAGCTGGTGCGCCTGGAGCGCCCGTTGCTCAACGAGGAGGAGTTCGACCGCATCTGCGCCATCGACCGCGTGGGCTTTAAGACCCGTCGCTTCCGTGCCGTCTACCGCCGCGACGCCGGCGAGGGCGCGCTGCAGGCTGCGCTTAAGCAGCTTGCCGAGGACGTTGAGGCTGCGGTCCGCGACGGTGTGAACATCGTGGTGCTGAGCGATCGTGCCGCTGCGGGCGAGGTGCCCGTGCCGTCGCTGCTCGCTGTGGGCTGCGTGCACACCCACCTGATCCGCGCCGGCGTGCGTACCTTTGCCGACATCGTGGTGGAGTGCGGCGACGCCGTGTCTCCGCACGACTTTGCGGCACTGGTGGGCTACTCCGCGAGTGGCATCTATCCGTACAACGCACATGCGTGCATCCGCGATCTGGCGGCGCGCGGCGACCTGGACGTGACGGCCGAGCAGGGCATCGACAACTACAATAAGGCCGCGACGGCGGGTATCGTCTCCATCATGTCCAAGATGGGCATCTCCACGGTGCAGAGCTACCATTCGGCGCAGATCTTCGAGGCCGTGGGCTTTACGCCCGAGTTCGTCAACGCGTACTTTGCCGGCACGGTGAGCCGTGTGGGCGGTATGGGTGTCGAGGACGTCGAGCGCGAGCAGAACGAACGCTACGACGCCGCGCTCGCCATCCTTAAGAGCCCGGCTCCCGATCAGCTGCCCACACTGGGTCTGACTAAGTGGCGCCCGCTCGGCGGCGAGGATCACCTCATCGATCCGCAGACTGTCTACTTGCTGCAGACCGCCTGCCGTGAGGACAGCTACGACACCTTTAAGGAGTACAGCGCCCGCCTGCACCGCACCGGCCGTGCCGTGCGCCTGCGCGACC
Source organism: uncultured Collinsella sp. (assembly GCA_958421655.1). Lineage (GTDB taxonomy): Bacteria > Actinomycetota > Coriobacteriia > Coriobacteriales > Coriobacteriaceae > Collinsella. Next base: position 1,439 of record CATZMG010000007.1, on the reverse strand, counting down.
TGCTCGACTTTGATGCCAGCGGCCGCACCCCGGTTTCGCTCGACGAGGTGGAACCTGCGCTCAATATCGTCCGCCGCTTTAACACCGGCGCCATGTCGTATGGCTCCATCAGCAAAGAGGCGCACGAGTGCATGGCCATCGCCATGAACCGCCTGCACGGCCGTTCCAATTCCGGCGAGGGCGGCGAGGATCCGCGTCGCGAGACCCCACTGGCTAACGGTGACTCCAAGAACTCCGCGATCAAGCAGGTAGCAAGTGCGCGATTTGGCGTGACGAGCCGCTACCTGTGCAGCGCCTTCGAGATTCAGATCAAGATGGCCCAGGGCGCCAAGCCCGGCGAGGGCGGTCACCTGCCCGGCAGGAAGGTCTACCCCTGGATTGCCGAGGTCCGTCAGTCCACGCCCGGCATCGGCCTGATCTCGCCTCCGCCGCACCACGACATCTACTCCATCGAGGACCTGGCAGAGCTGATCTTTGACCTTAAGAACGCCAACCCCGGCGCGCGCGTGTCGGTCAAGCTGGTCAGCGAGGCCGGCGTCGGCACCATCGCCACCGGCGTGGCCAAGGGCGCTGCCGACAAGATTTTGATCAGCGGCCACAATGGCGGCTCGGGTGCCGCTGCGCGCGACTCTATCTGGCACGCGGGTCTGCCGCTGGAGCTTGGCCTTGCCGAGGCCCAGCAGACGCTGCTGCAAAACGGTTTGCGCTCACGCGTGGTGCTCGAGGCCGATGGCAAGCTCATGGACGGCACCGACGTCGCCGTCGCCTGCCTGCTGGGTGCCGAGGAGTTTGGCTTTGCGACCATGCCGCTCATCTCGATGGGCTGCCTCATGCAGCGCGACTGCCAGCAGGATACCTGCCCGGCCGGCATCGCTACGCAAAACTGCCGCCTGCGTCGCGGCTTCCGCGGCAAGCCAGAGCACGTCGAGCACTTTATGCTCTTTGTTGCCGAGCAGCTGCGCGAGGTCATGGCGAGCCTGGGCTTCCGCACCGTCGACGAGATGGTCGGCCATCCCAAGTGCCTGCGCCAGATCGAGGTCCCGGGCAACCGCAAGGCCAACCTGCTCGATCTGTCGCCCGTGCTGGCAAGCGCGACCTGTGAGTTTGGTGCCCACATCCCGGGCGCCGACGGCCGTCACTTCCTGCCCCAGATGGCTGCGGACAGCGAGCTCGATAAGACGCTCGACTCCACGTTGTTTGTGCCCTATACGGCCGATGCCCGTGCGCACCTGCGTCCGATTCGCTTTCGCGCCGATATCGCCAACGTCAACCGCTGCGTGGGCACCATCTTGGGCAACGCGGTGACCAAGGCGCATCCCGAGGGCCTGCCCGCCGGCTCCATCACCATCGATTGCGATGGTTCGGCCGGTCAGAGCTTTGGCGCCTTCCTGCCGCGCGGCATTACGCTCAACGTGTGCGGCGACGCCAACGACTACTTT
>CATZMG010000006.1 GCA_958421655.1 uncultured Collinsella sp. | reverse complement strand
GCTTGTGTAGGAGGAAGCATGAGCTATCTCATCATCGAGCTTGAGACGCAGCTGCTTAAGACCGGAAAGACCAGTGCTGATCTGATTCGTGCCACGGGGCATACTCCGGCTAATATTTCTAAGCTAAGAAACGGAAAAATTAAAGCTATTCGCCTTAAGACGCTTCTCGATATTTGCGATGAACTTGACTGTCAACCGGGAGATATTATTCGGCGGGTGAGTGAGAAAGAGCTTGAGGAGCTTATTGTTGAGCGTGCAAAAAATGTCGTGAGACAGATGCGGAATGGTGGAGGCAATGAGGCGTCGCTTCCGACATCCGTCTTTGCTGTCGATTTGAGTGACGAGTAGCTTAAGGCGAACAACTAAAACGAAGTATCAGCGTGAAGGGACCCGTGTCTAACACGGGTCCCTTCTTTTAGATTATCTTGACAAATATGAGTTATCGAAAAACAATAACAACCATGGAAAACAATAAAGGAAAGAAGGAACGATATGAGCGGTATTTCTATCAAGCAGAACGGGGGTCCAATGAACGCATCAGCGATAAAGCTATCAAAGGTGTCAAAGCGCAACGGGAAACGGCGCGTTTTGCATGACGTTTCCTTCGAGGTGCACCAGTCTGAGCTTTGCGCCCTTGTTGGTGCAAACGGGGCGGGCAAAAGCACGCTTATTAAAATAGTGCTGGGCCTCTGTGAGCCATCGTCGGGGAGCGTGGAGCTCTTTGGAGGCAAGTCGAAAAAAGAGCTGAGCCTGATGCGGACGCGTGTCGGCTATGTGCCAGATTCCAGCGGAGCATACCAATCCCTCAGTGCGGCTGAGAATCTTCGGATCCGATGTGCGGAATGGGGGCTCGATGAGAAACGTGAGGTTCCTCGCGTCTTGGGTCTCGTTGGGCTGGACGTCAATGAGAAAAAGAGCGTGAGCAGTTTTTCTCTGGGAATGAAGCGACGACTGGATATAGCTACGGCTTTGTTGGGCGACACCGACTTGCTGATTTTCGATGAGCCGGCAAATGGATTGGATCCGTTGGGCATCGAGAGTATATGGACCCTTATCGGTCGATTGAATCGGGAACAGGGCAAAACCATGCTTATCTCTAGCCACGACTTGGATGAGCTGGCATCGGTTGCAACAAGCTGCCTGTTTCTTCATGACGGCGAACTGCTGAAAAATGAATCGATGGATGCCATAAGGGACGAGGCACCATCCCTAAAAGAGTATTACAGGCGCTTGATGAAGGCGGTCTCGCTATGAAGCGGGCGATCCATCCCATAAAGGCGGACATGATGCGTTTGTACAGGATATTTCCGGCGAAGTTTGGTCTTGCGCTTATGCTGGCGTTCGGCCTTCTCTTCGGCATCTTTCTAAAAAACGAAACAACGTTGCTCGCCTTTGGCAATAACGTTTTTGGGGAGGATATTGGCTTCTGCTGGAATGTAATCGATCCTTCTGCACCCGATGAGTCCCTTGTGCGCAGCGCTTTTGCCGGCACGTCTCTGTTCGTTCCGCTCATCGTTTGCCTGGCGATTTTACAGGAGCGCGGCTATGAAGAGGGATGCCGAATTTCTATGGCAAGAGGTCTCGCCCGCTTTAATGGTGCACTAGCACATGCATTTTCGTCTGCTTTAATCGTTGGCGCAGCATATAGTGCGCTTTGCCTTCTTCTTTTTGCAATAGCCATAACACGTGGAGGGCAAAACTACGTGCATGGCATGCTGGCTGCATTTTTGCCTGCAATGATAGTCAACGCCGTATTGGTGATATCGGTTGCGCTGGAGACGGTGACCATCTATCGGATTACGGGCAGCGCTGTATTGAGCGGGGCCGTGGTGATAGTTGGATTTGTCATGAGCTTGACGCTCTACGGATCTTTCCTTCAGGCACCTACACCATCCTTGCGATGGATCTTGCTCCTTCCGGGGCCGTACCTTGGAGTCGGATGCGCCCTTGGGTATAGCGATATGGGGCAGCTGACGCTTCTGGGATATGGCGTGGCAGCCAGCTGTCTATCGGTATTGATTTACGCTCTCTTGAGCTTTCGCGCTGGGGGTGTGCTCAATGGCTCGTCAGATTAAAAGACTTCTCCAGTCAGAATTGAAGCATGTGAGCAAATGGACGTACGCCTCAATCCTGGTAATTTATGCGTGCATGGTGGTATTGCAGCTTAATTCTTTCCCGATGTGGTTCTGTAGCCTCCGTGAGAACAGTTTCTTGGGCTTTTTCCCAGACCCGACGCTTCGGCTATCGGCAGAGGATGTCCTTCTATTTGGTAATGCAGAGGTTTTTCGCGGTCTGCTGTTCAACGTAGCCCCCGTTGGCTCATGCATTGTTCTTTCCGTTCATCGCGGCTTGCATTGTGCCGCGCTTTGTCAGTTCGGGCTTTATTGAGGAACCGTGGGGGTTGTCGGAGGCTCGGGGAGGGAAGCGTGTGTGCGCTATCGTTGCGCGAGTGGCGCTGTCTTCTTTTGCCCTTTTGGGCGCGTTTATCCTGTCGAGTGTCGTTTTGTACTGTCTTAACTGCGTAATCGTTTTGGATGCTCAGCAGTATTTCAACCTGCATGTATTTTGCTATCGACTTCTTCTGGCGAGTGTCGTCTGCCTTGCATACGTGGTTTCTTGCGTAATCGTTGTTTCCTATTTTGGGTCCGGCTTCGGTCCGATTGGCATGCTGTTGCTTGTCAACGTTGTAGCGATCTACATACAGCTCGGGGCCAATTCCATGCTTCCGCTTCCAGCCTCGATGCTCATGTGGATTTGTGGCGTGACCCCGTTGGGGAATAGTCAATGCATTTCAATTCTTATTGACTGCCTAATAAACGTAGCAAGCGTAATTGCCATTTGCTTTACCGTCGACCGATTGCGGTCGAGATTTCCTTGATTGTTTGTGAGGGATAATCATACCGAGCATACCAAATACAGGGGGGCGGGCACCGTGGCTGGTGTCCGCCCCCCTGGCATGGAAGGTTTAAGCCTGTGTGGTTCGCGAGCTAGCGCGCCTGCTTTACCTTGGCCGCTGCCTCGACAAACGACTTCCACAGGTTAAAGTCGGTCTCGAGCGTCTTCCACGTGTACTCGGGATGCCATTGCACGCCCAGGCAGAACGGCTGGCCTTCGACTTCGATGCACTCGGGAACGCCGTCGGTTGCCTTGGCGACCAATCGCGTGCTTTTACCCAGGCGGTCGACGCAGCAGTGATGTGCCGAGTTGGTCTGGATCAGCCTGTGCCCGCCAACCGCGCGCTCCAGCAGCGAGCCCGGCACGACCTCGACGGGGTGCACGGGATCGTTGAGCACGTGGGTATGGCGCCACTGCGTGCGGCCCTCGCGCGCACCCAGGCTCGGCACGTCCATGCACAGGGTGCCGCCGGTGGCGACATTGAGCAGCTGCGTGCCTCGGCAGGTGGTAAAGAGCGGCTTCTTGGCGCGAAGCACCTCGTTAACCAGCTTAAACTCAAAACGGTCGCGAATCTCGCAGCACAGCGTTGGGTCGTAAGGACGCTCGTCGCCCCAGCGCTTGGGGTTGACGTCCGGGCCGCCGGGAATAGCGATGCCGTCGGCGATATCGACGTAATGACGGATAACCTCAATGTCCTCGGTGATGGACATCTGCAGCGGCAGGCCGCCGGCGGCAAGAATGGCATCGACAAAGACACTTGCGATTTCCTCGTTGGGGGAGAGTGTCTCGCTCAAATAGGGCTTCGCTTCTTCCCAGCGTGGTGCTACCAGGATAAGCGGGCGGTCGGCGGGATCGACGTCGACGTGCGGGGTGTAGGACGATGAGGTGCGGGTTCCGATCATGGGTGCGGCTTTCGAATCCGGGTGGACATGGTGCTGGGGTGGCGCGGGGCAAATGTTACTGATGAATTTGCCCCGCGTGGCAATTGGGTTAGTGGCCCTTGATGGAGTTGAGGAAGTCCTGGGCGCGCTTGGTCTGGGGATGGTCGAAGAACTCGTCGGGTGTGCCGGTTTCCACGATCTGGCCGTCGGCCATAAACACGACGCGATCGGCAACGCGGCGGGCGAAGTTCATCTCGTGCGTGATGACGATCATCGTCATGCCCTGCTGTGCCAGACGGACCATGACCTCGAGCACCTCGTTGATCATCTCGGGGTCAAGAGCGCTCGTGGGCTCGTCAAAAAGCATGGCCTTGGGCTGCATGGCAAGCGAGCGGGCAATGGCTACGCGTTGCTGCTGGCCGCCCGAGAGCTGTGCGGGCACCTTATCGGCCTGCTCGGCCACGCCCACGCGGCTCAGCAGGTCCATGGCGCGCTCGCGAGCCTCCTCCTTGGAGACGCCCAGCACATCGACCGGCCCCAGCATGACGTTCTGCAGTACGGTCATATGTGCGAACAGGTTGAACTGCTGAAACACCATGCCCAGTTCGGCGCGCATGCGGGCAAGATCCTTGCCTTCCTGCGGCAGGGGCTCACCCTCGATGAGGATCTCGCCCGAGTCGATGGTTTCCAGGCGGTTGATGGTGCGGCACATGGTCGACTTGCCCGAGCCCGAGGGACCGATTACAACGACGACCTCGCCGCGGTCGACCGAGAGATTGATGTCGTTGAGGACGTGCAGGTCGCCATAGTGCTTATCGACGTGTCTGAGCTCGATCAGCGGCTGATTGCCGGTGGTAGAGGTGCTCTGTGCCATGGTGCTCGGCTCCTTATGACTCGAAATGGTAAAGCGTTAGCGGATGATGGTCGCGCCGGTTTTGTGCGAAACATAGACAGCGGCCTTGTTAATCGCGACGTTGATGAGGATGTAGATGACCGCGATTACCAGGTAGACCGACACGAGAGCGTCGTAGTTGGTAATGAGCACGCGGGCATTTTGCATCAGGTCGGGATAGCTCACCACATAGGCGACGGTGGTGTCTTTGACTACGACCACAAGCTGCGAAATCAACGACGGAATGATAAACCGAATCGCCTGCGGCAACACGATTTTAAAGGTGATTTTAGCCTTGGAGAGACCGAGCGCCTGGGCCGCCTCGACCTGGCCACGCGGCACGGCGTTGACGCCGGCACGGAAGATCTCGGCAAGCACGCCGGCTGCAGCGAGCGCGACGGGGAGCGTGAGCATCCAAAACGACGGCAGCGCAATCTTGTACTGAGGCAGCACCAAAAAGAAGAAGTAGATGAACAGCAGGCTCGGCACGCCACGGAAAAAGTCGGTGAGCACGCGGCAGGCCAGTTGCAATGGCTTGATGCCGCTGGTACGGCCGAGCATAAGAGCTAAGCCCAGTACCAGTGCAATGACGCCGGCGGTGAGTGCGACTTTAACGGTGCCTTCAAAACCCGCAAGTAAGAACTTCCAGGTGGTGAGGTGCGTAAAGAAATACCAATAGTGGACCGAAAGCTGACCGGTCACATAAAAGCGCTGCAGTACCAGGACGACGAGCGCGGTGACGGCGACGAGTGAGATGGCGGTGCCGATGCGAATCTTGGCGCGCATCTTGGGGCCGGGAGCCTCGTAGAGCGCATCGCGCATGGTAAGCGCAGGGGAGGAGTGCTTGCTCATCGGAGGATCCTCACCTTCTTATCGATGTAGTTGCCAATGTGGCTCACCACAAAGGCCGTGCCCAGGTAGCCGAGCGCCGAGATAAAGAACGCGGCGACGCCACCGAGCGAGCGCGTGTTGATATAGCTCACCACGCCGGTGAGCTCCTGCGGTTTAAGCGGCACCTGACTGCCGAGCGCGGTGGTGAGCATGACGGCGATAAAGAGGTTGGTCATGGGCAATACGCTTGAGCGCAGTGCCTGCGGAATCACGATCTTGGCGAGGATGCGGTTAAAGCTCATGCCGAGCGAACGTGCAGCTTCCACTTGGCCGACGCCGACGGTGTTGATGCCGCTCATAAAGTTCTCGGAGCCAAAGGCCGAGCCCAAGAGGACCGTGGCGACGATAACGCAGGTGCGGTAGGGCAGGACGACCTTGAGCGGCGGCAGTGCGTAGACGACGATGATGAGCAGCGCGATGCCGGGGATGTTACGGAAGACCTGGACATACAGGTCGCCAAAGACGCGCAGCGGCTTGAGCGGCGACACGCGCATCACGGTGACGGCGACGGCCAGCACCATGGCGATGGCAAACGACTCAAGCGTCATGCCCCAGGTCGCTAGCAGCGCGTCGATATAGTTCTGGCCATAGAGCGACCAGAGTTCGGAGAGACTCATGCGGACCTCCTGCCGATAAGGAAAGGGGCTCCCGTGTGTACGGAAGCCCCGACAACTCAGTGAGGAAACAGTTTACCGCAATAAAGCGCATCATGCGTTTCCGTATGGTTTCGTTGCGGCCGTTACCAGGCTCGCTGCCTAGGCGCCGATCTCGGGCAGCTCGGGAACATTGGTGTCGCCCGTACGGTCGCCGATGCAGATCTGCCACAGCTCGGTCCAGGTACCGTCGTCCTCGATCTTCTTAAGGAAGTCGTTGACAAAGGCGACGCCGTCGGAATCGAGCGGCAGGCCGATGCCGTAGGGCTCCTTGCTGCCGAAGGGCTTGCCGGCAATCTTGTACTTGCCGGGCTCGCGGACCAGGGCGCTCTGCTGCATGTTGTTATCGATGACGTAGGCGTCAACGCGACCCTGCTGGAGTGCCTGACGGGCCTCCTCGTCGGTCTTAAACTCCTGCTGGCTGGCCTTGGGAGCGAACTTTTCGAGGATAGCGGGGCCGTTGGAGCCGGACTGGACGGCGACGTTCTTGTCGGCCAGGTCGTCGACGCTCTTGATGTCGTCGTTATCGGCGAGCACCAGGATGGCCTGCTGGGTGTAGTAGTAGGGGCCGGCAAAGGAGACGAGCTTCTTGCGCTCGTCGGTGATGGTGTAGGTGGCAAAGACAGCGTCGACCTGGCCGTTCTGCAGGACGGACTCGCGCGTGTCCGAGGTCACCTGGGTGATCTCGACCTTGTTCTCGCCCAGGATGTAGTTGGACAGAAGCTGCGCGATACCAGCGTCAAAGCCGCGGGTCTGACCGTCTTTCTCGTTGAGGAGGGAGAAGAGCGTGGAGGTCTGAACGCCACCGATCTTAAAGACGCCGGCGTCCTTGACGGCCGTGGCCCAGGTGCTGGCGGCGATGGCGTCGTCATCGGCCTTGGGGCCGTTGTCGACGAGCTTGTCGAATGCCTTAGCGTCGAGCGTGGTGGAAGTCTCGGTATCCTCGGAGCCCTTGGAGGAGCCGGCGGCGGAACCCTTGTCGGCCTCGGCGCTGGTGTCGGAGCAGCCGGCAAGACCAAGGCCGGCGACGGTTGCGAAGGTGGCGGCAACGAAGCCGCGGCGGTCGAGAACGACCTGCTGGGAGAGGTTCTTGCTCATGGTAGAACACCTTTCTCAATAAAATCCCTAGCGGTTGAGTAGAGTTATACCCTATCGCGCTCAAATGGGTCAACACAAAATAACTCAGAAACATACTTGCCTTATGGGTAATTCTACCTACCAAAAAGGGACAGGCACCTTTGTGGTGGTTCTGGCCGATGCAGCGGCATGCCTTACTGTTTTGTCTCGATCTGTAGCATCTGGACGGACAAAAGGTCTCTATCTGTTACAGATTGAGACAAAGGTCAGGGACTAAGACGTTTTGTCTCGATCTGTAACAGTTAGACGGGAATTCGGGCCCTAGATGTTACAGATCAAGACAATCGCGCCGCGAAAACAAAAACTTCCGCAGGGGTGCTTCCCTTGCGGAAGTTTTTCTACTCGTTGAGCAGTCTTGCGGCTTCGGCGGCCATGTTCTCGACCGTCATGCCGTTCTGCGCAAGCAGTTCGTTGGGGTCGTAGCGGTCGGGGAAGCCCTTGGCGATGCCGAAGGTGCGCGTGCGCACGGGCGTGCAGGCCAGGTAGCACGCCACGCGCTCGCCCCAGCCGCCGTCCAAGATGCCGTCCTCGAGGGTGACGACAACGCGATGCTCGGCGGCAAGGCTGTCGAGGAACTCACGGTCAAGCTCGGTTGCATAGCGCGGGTTGACGAGCGTGGCCCCGATGCCGTACTCGGCAGCCAGGCGGTGTGCCACGCGCTCGCCCAGCTCAAAGAAATCGCCAAGCGCGAGCACGGCAACGTCGCGACCCTGGCGCACCACGTTGTAGCGAACGGCGCTGTAGTCGGTGTCCTCGGCGGGCGCCAAATCGGGGCGGCTAACCAGGCCAATGCCCGGTACGCGGATCGCCACGGGATGCTCGCGGTGGTCGAGCGACCAACTCAGCATGGACAGGTATTCCTCCATGCAGGCCGGCGCCAAGTAGTGCATGTTGGGAAGTCCGCCCAGCATGGAAATATCAAAGAACGAGAGGTGCGTCTCGGATGTAGTGCCAAAGATTGACGCACCAAACACCAAAATGGTTGCCGGGGCGTCGTTGAGGCACAGGTCGTGCCACAACTCGTCGTAGGCGCGCTGCAAAAACGTGCCGTACACACCAAAGACTGGCTTGGCGCCCGAGCGCGCAAGCGCGGTGGCAAAGGTCACGGCGTGCTCCTCGGCAATGCCCACATCGACGAACTGTTTGCCGGCGGCAGCGCGAAGCTCGGGTGTAAAGCCCATGATGTAGGGCGTGGCGGCCGTGATGCCCACGACCTGCGGATCGCGCTCGATGGCGGCGCTGAGCGCCTCGCCTGTAATGTCGGCATAGGTGCGCGGCGCAGGTTCGCTCGGATGGCCCGGGCAGAGCTTGCGCCCAGTCGCCATGTCAAACGGACCAACGTGGTGCCAGCGCTCGGGGTCGCTCTGGGCCGGCTCAAAGCCCTTGCCCTTGGCGGTGGAGACGTGCAGCACGATGGGATGATCGATATTGCGCAGTTCCTGCAACGCATCGACGAGGGCCAACACATCGTTACCGGCGTCCAGATAGCGGTAGTCGAGCCCCATCGCGCGGAAAACGTTGCGCTCACAGGTGCCGTTGCTGGCGCGCAGCTCGGCCAGATTGCGATAGAGGCCACCGTGGTTCTCGGCGATGGACTGGTCGTTGTCATTGACGATGATGATCAAGTTGCTGTCGAGCTCGGCGGCATTGTTAAAGCCCTCAAACGCCAAGCCGCCCGAAAGCGAGCCGTCGCCAATGATGGTGATGACGTTGTACGCGTCACCCGCCAGGTCGCGCGCGTGGGCAAGGCCGCAGCCTAGGCTCACCGATGTGGAGGTGTGGCCCATGGCAAACAGGTCGTGCTCGGACTCGTCGGGATTGGCAAAGCCAGAAGCCTCACCATAACGCTCCGGATCGATATAGGTGTACGCGCGCCCCGTCAGCGCCTTGTGGGCGTAGGTCTGGTGCGAAACGTCAAAGACAATCTTGTCGATGGGGGAGTTAAACACGCGATGAAGCGCAACCGTAAGCTCAACGACGCCCAAGTTGGGGGCAACGTGCCCGCCGACGGCGGCGGAGCTTTCGAGGATTGCCTGACGGATCTCGCCGCAGAGCAGCGGAAGCTCGGCGCGGTCGAGAGCCTTGACGTCCTCGGGCGTTGTCGTTTGCGTAAGCAGCATCGTTGTGGGTTACTCCATGCGAATCGTGCGCCGGCACTCCCTCGGCCGGCACAATTGCACAAGACAGTCTCGCACATTTTGGCGTTTGATATGTGACGGCGGCGCGGTAATTCGCCAACTGGTGGGGCAAAACGTTTTGTCCGATGCCATACTGATGTGTTCCATGATGTTTTTATCGATTGTGCACAGGCTGTGGCTTGTCGCCGTGAGTCGCTGGAAGGAGGCAGCATGTCCGATACCGTTCGTGCCGAGAAAATCGCGTGCGAAGTAGACCATGCTGCCCGTCAACTGGCACAGGCGGGCCGTCTGGACCTGACGCGCGAGTTTATCCAGCATGGCGATGTGACGGTCTATGCACATGTGACCTCGGTGGCGCGGGCAAGTCTGTCCTTTGCCGAGCGCCTGGGCCGCGTCGGTGTCTCGGTCGACCGCGCCTCGTTGCTACGCGGGGCCCTGCTGCACGATTACTTTCTCTATGACTGGCACGATCCCGACCCAAGCCATCGGCTGCATGGCTTTCGCCACCCGTTTTTTGCCCTGGCACGTGCGGAGGAAGATTTTGAGCTGACGTCGCGCGAGCGGAATATCATCGTGCGGCATATGTTTCCGCTGGTGCCAGTGCCGCCGACGTGTCGTGAGGCTTGGATTGTATGCCTGGCAGATAAATGGTGCGCTCTACGCGAGACGGTTGCCGGCCGTCTACCGCGCAAGGACGAGCCGGACGATGGCGTGAGCAGCGAATCGAGTGAAAAGAGGAGGGGGTAGACGGTGGGAACCGCGATTGATATGGCATTTGGCGGCGCGACGCTTGCCTCCTGTCCGCTCTCGGCACTGGTGCTCTCGTTTGCCTTTTACGGGTTTTGCGGCTGGGCATGGGAATCGACAGTCTGCGCCATGCTCAACCACGGACGCTTTGCCAACAGTGGCTTTTTGCTGGGTCCGTGCTGCCCCATCTATGGTGTGGGCGGCATAGCCTGCTGGCTGCTGTTGCGCGGGATTCCGGATGCCTCGAGCCAGTTTATCGCTGCAGCGCTCGTATGCAGCGTGATTGAGTACAGCGTGGGCGTGCTGTTGGAAAAAACAACGGGCGCTTGCTTTTGGGACTATTCGCACCTGCCGTTTAACCTGCACGGACGTATCTGCCTGTACTGGGCCTGCGCGTTTGGCCTGGGCGCGTTGTGCATTTGCCGTTTAGTGGAGCCGGCATTACTGGGGCTGCTTGGCCATCTGCCGGTGCTGATTGTGCGGCTGTCCGCCTTTATCGTCGCGGTCGCGATGATGGTCGACGCGTTGTGCTCGCTGGCGAGCTGGCGGCGTCTGTCCGATCAGCTGGAGCGCGTCCGGGCTGACCTTGCCGACCGCATCAACGAGTCGCTTGCCGATGCCTCGGACTCAATGCTCGAGCGCATTCCCGATTCGGCGATCGACTCGGTGACACAGACGCATATCCGCAGTCGTGCCGTTAACGCGTGGCTGGCCGAGCTGGGCGACGCGACGCTCGATGCCCTTCGTGAGAAGGCTTCGATGCCGACGTTTATCGCGGATGGTGCTCGCGGCCTGGCGCTCGCTACCCGCCGCGTGGCCGATGCCGCGCCGAGCATGCCTCGTCCGTCGCTCGGTCGTCGTCTTGTCGGCAAGCGCATGAGCCGTCCGGTGCCGAGCGTGTCACTCAGCCGTCGCGACCTACGCTTCTTTAACGCCTTCCCGCGCCTGCGCATCAATCACTACGAAGGTGTCATTCGAGCAACTAATCTTCGCGACCGCGCCCACGAGCTGTTTCGGCGCTAGCCGGGACGGGCGCGCTCACGGCTCCCTTGCTCGCGTATTTCCCGTCCGTTTCGCGTCCGTTGCCGTGCCGTTTCCAAGGTTGCGGCACCGTTTCCATTCGACAACGCAGCGTTTAACAACGCCGTATCTGGTCTACACCAGTTGCCCCTCGGCCGCATTATGGGCGTCGACAACGTTCATGCGATCAAGGGGGAGCGAATGTACGATACGGGATCGACAACGTTTATGCTCATCTGCACCATGCTCGTGTTTTTAATGACACCGGGCCTGGCGTTTTTCTATGGCGGCCTGTCCAGGCGCAAAAATGTCATCAACACCATGCTTATGTGCTTTGGCGCCATTGGCCTGGTTGGTGTGCTGTGGATTGTCGCCGGCTGGTCGCTGGCCTACGGCGGTGACGGCTCCAGCCCGTTTATTGGAGGCCTTGACCAGCTGCTGTGCCTGCCGGTGCTCAATCAGGTGCTGCAGGCGGCCGAGGGTACCGCGTCGGACGGCGCCGTCTACCCGGAGATTATCAACATCGCCTTCCAGATGGCGTTTGCCATGATCACGGCCGCTATCGTCACGGGCAGCCTGGCCGGCCGCGTTAAGTTTGGTGCCATGGCGGCTTTCCTGGGCATTTGGCTGCTTGTGGTCTATGCGCCGCTCGCCCACATGGTTTGGGGCGGCGATGGCACCTTTATCGGCGACATCATCGGCGCGCTCGACTTTGCCGGTGGCGACGTGGTGCACATTTCGTCCGGTCTGACGGGTCTGATTCTCTGCCTGATGCTCGGCCGACGCCGAGGCTTTGGCATGGTGAGCTACCGCCCGCATAACGTGCCGTTTGTGGCGCTGGGCGCCGGGCTGCTTTGGTTTGGCTGGTTTGGCTTTAACGGCGGCAGCGAGTTCAAGGCCGACGCCGTGGCGGCACTCGGCATCCTCAACACCGTGACGGCCAGCGCGGCGGGCATGGTCTCGTGGCTTGCCGTCGAGCGCGTGCACACCGGTCGCCCCACGCTGGTGGGTGCCAGCACCGGTCTGGTTGCGGGCCTTGTGGTGGTCACGCCGGGTGCGGGCTTTGTCGAGCCGTGGGCGGCACTGGTCATGGGCCTGATCGTCTCGCCCGTCTGCTACTTGGCCATCAGTCATCTTAAGACCAAGTTCGGCTACGACGATGCGCTCGATGCGTTTGGCTGCCACGGCATTGGCGGCATCTTGGGTGGCGTGCTCACGGGTCTGTTCTGCGTGCCGGAGCTTTCATGGACCGGTAAGGGCGGCCTGTTCTACACGGGCGACGTGTCGCTGCTCGTCTCGCAGGTTCTGGGCATTGTAGTGACGGTCGTTATCGTGATGGTGCTCGATTTGGTGATCGCCGCGGTGGTCAAGGCACTGTTCCACGGCAGCCTGCGTGTGGACGAGGCCGACGAGGCGCTGGGCTTGGATGCGAGTCAACACGGCGAGAGCGCATATCCCTCCTTCTCGGGACTCGATTAGCAGCACGGCTTTCCCAGGCTCCGCACCTTGCCCTTCAAACCGTCACGCGGCTTCCCCAGGCACCGCACCTTGGGTTTCAAACCGTCGCTTGCGTACAAAAGTACGCGGCGCTCCTCTTTCAACCCAATCTGCGGCACCTGGGAAACCCGCGTCATTGAATGGCAATTCGTTTCTTTATTAAGGAGAGGAATTCATTATGAAAAAGATCACGGCTATCGTGCGCCAGGAGAAGCTTGAGGTTCTTAAAGACGCGCTGTTTGCTGCTGATGTTCGTGGTATGACTATCAACCAGGTGCAGGGCTGCGGCGCACAGCATGGCTGGAAGGAGTACGTGCGCGGCAACGAGTTGCTTGTCAACACGATTCCTAAGGTACAGTTCACACTCATTTGCGCTGATGAACATGTCGATGGCATTGTCGACATCATCTGCAACGCTGCTCGCACCGGTGCCGTTGGAGACGGCAAGATTTGGGTCGAGCCGGTCGAGGAAGTCATCCGCATCCGTACCGGCGAGCACGGTCCCGCCGCGGTGTAGAATCGACCGTCTACCATCCGCAACGTTAAAATGCTGCAATGAGGCACAAGACATGCGTTGCGGATGGACGGATTATGGGTCGTAATAAATATCCCGAGGAGACGGTCGCGAAGATTCTCGACGCGGCGCTGGAGCTATTCTGCGTACAGGGTTATGAGGGGACGAGCATTCAAGACATCGTCGACCGCCTCGATGGCATGACCAAGGGTGCTGTCTATCATCACTTTAAGAGCAAAGAGGAGATTTTCAACGCCGCATTTGATCGGGCAATGGCTCCGATTGTTGAGCGCCGTCGCTCAACGCTTGGTACCGGTAATATGACCGGAGCCCAAAAGCTTAAGCGGCTGTACGCGCCCGAGTCCGTCGTTCCACAAATTGAGCTATGGGCACGCATGCATCCTGCGGCGGATCCGGTAAAAAGCTCGCGGCTGCTGGCGATGCAGTACCAAGGTTCGTTTGACGAGTCGGCCGATGGCAATCTCTTGCCAGTAATCGAGGAGGGCATCGCCGACGGCTCCATTGCGTGCGAATGCCCGCACGAAGCGGCGGAGGCCGTATCGTTGTTGGCGAATCTTTGGCTGCTGCCATTGTTCCGTCCGCTCGAGTCCAAGGAGCGAATGCTTGCTCGCGCACAATGTTTGGCGCAGATGGCGGCCGCGGTGGGGCTTGATTTGGGTAATGAAGTGCTCCAGACAACGGCCCAGATTTGGGACGTATGGAACCGTGCCGGGTGGTAATATAGATACCAACGGTATGTAATTGATTTGTGAGGGTAGCCACGGCTGCCCTTTTCAAGTCATTAAATACATACTAACAGTATGTATTTGGGGGCAGGCTTATGGCTGGGATGCGAAGAATTAGCGTTTCATTGGCGCCAAAAACAGTGCGATCTATCAGGCTATTTGGTCTTCTTGTTGCACAGCTGTGTGCGTATTCGATGCTGTCGGCACTGTGCTTTGCGTGCCCGCTTTACTTGTTCGATTGCAGCGGCTCCTCAACGTTATATGGCGCCGTCGCGGCGATAGCGTTCATACCGGGCGTGCTCGCGACTCCGGTTGGCGGGATTTTGGCGGATCGGGGAAGACATCGCGGGGTTCTTGTGGCGCTCGGCATTGTTCTGATGGCTGCATCACTGCTGTTTATCCCCATGAAGCGTTCGCTGCCTCTTGCGGTTGTCGTGGCAGCAATGCTTTGCGTCCAATATGGCATCCAATCGCTGCTGAAACCGATGCTTCAAATTGAGGCGGTGCGCATGACGGGCCAAGAAAAGGTTGAGCGTGCCACTGCGTTGGTCTCGCAGATAACCATGGCGAGCAATATCTTGGGGCCTGTAGTCGGGACGGCAGTCTATGGGTGCTTTGGTATCGATGCTCTATGCGAAACCGCGGCGTTGACGTTTGCGATGTCAGCCCTGCTGTTCGGGGGCACACTCAAGCGATATGCCTCATCTGGAATGACAGGGGACAGTACGACTTGCTCGACATGCCGAAGCGATTTCCGGGAGTCGATTCGGTACCTGTCTCAAAACTCATCATTGCTCGTTGTGTTTTTGCTTGCGGCTATTTTGAACCTTGCGTTAGTTGGGTTAACGATTGGTGCTCCCATTGTTGTTTCAAAGCATCTCGGAATACAGTCATCCTTTGTTGGGATTATTGAGGTGGCTATGGGCTTGGGTGGTCTTGTCGGCAGTTGTTTGGTCGGTATTTGGCCGCATCGTTTTTCCTTCAAGGGCATATGTCGATATGTTGCGATGATCTGTTTTGGAGTCGTACCGATTATTGTCACGCTACTGAGCGGTCCTGATGAATTTGCGTTTGCCGCGCTTGCGGCCGGCTCGGCATGGGTCATGGCGTGGGCAAGCATTACATCGGTTGAAATCGTTTCATTCGTTCAGCGGTCAGCGCCAAAGGAACTCTGCGGAAAAGTTCTGGCACTCGTTTATATGACGCTTTCCTGTGCAACGCCTATTGGCCAATTGGTTTACGGGCTCGCATATGATCGATGGGCTCCGGCGATTGTATTCGCAGGCATGCTGGCGGTGTTGACGTTGACGACGGCGCTGTTTTATCGGCTGAAAAGTCGCTTGTGGCAATTGTCTTAACGCGCTGAGGCACCGTGAATTTGTGGAGGCAGCGGCACGCCGCGCCGGGACGGCATTGTTTAGGCATGCCTCTCCTTCGTCTACAATATCGTGCAGACGAAGGAGAGGCATGCCCATGATCAAGATGTTTGCGAGTGACTTAGACGGAACGCTGCTGAACGCCCTGCACGAGGCAGACGGGACCATCCGCCGTGCCATTCGCGAGCTGACCGAGGCTGGCCTGCATGTGGTTCCCGCGACCGGACGCTCGACGCTGCCGATCGGCGAGCATGGCTTTACAGGCCTGGCGCTTGACGCCTGCTGCTCTAACGGCTCCATCGTGCGCGACAGTCATGGCGAGGTGCTCAAAACCTGGACCATCGATCCGCAGACCACCGAGGAACTGCTCAAAGAGTTTCCGGATATCTGTTTTGACTGCTCCACGCCCGACGGCATGTTCTCGAGCGGTTCGTTCGAGATGCATCAGGCGGGCTTTAAAAAGGACAGCCCCATCAAGCGTATTGTGATGCGCGGCATGCGTGCACGTGGCGGGTATCACGAGGAGCAGTATTTCGATCAGTCGATCGGCGATATCTTGCGTCACGATGTATGTAAGATCAATTGTCGCGTGACCTCGCCCGAGCTGGAGCGCGACCTTAAGGCGTATTTGGCCGAGCGCTCGGACCGTGTGGTCAACGCGCCGTTTGATCCGGTGATGTTCGAGATCACGGACGTCGCGTGCAACAAGGGCGAGAGCGTGGCCTGGCTGGCGGGCTATTACGGCATTGCCGAGGACGAGGTCGCGGTCTACGGCGACGGCGGCAACGACATCGCCATGCTCAAACGCTTCCGCCACAGCTATGCCACCAAGAATGGCA
This sequence comes from uncultured Collinsella sp., assembly GCA_958421655.1. GTDB lineage: Bacteria > Actinomycetota > Coriobacteriia > Coriobacteriales > Coriobacteriaceae > Collinsella. Next base: position 30,347 of record CATZMG010000006.1, on the reverse strand, counting down.
GTGACGCGGCCAAGGCCGCCGCGAGCGCGACTATCGGCAGCTGCATGGTCCACGCCGTCCCCAAGCACATGCTCGCCACCATGCATAAGCAGAATTCCCGCACCGTTATCGAATAATGTGACAAAGGGACAGTCCCTTTGTCACGGGGCCTGTGTTCTTGGAATACGAACATATATTCGTATATATAACTAGGCTCCGGTAGAATCGGTATTGTTGACGGCAGTTCCATGTGCCGGGCAGCGCCCTCCATCTGATGGGAGGTGATGCCCATGACCGATTTGATTGATTTCGTGAGACTTCTGACCGCTTTGGTCTCGTTCTTCACGGCGCTCGTCGGGCTTTCCGAGGCACTCAAGCAGCGTTCGAAGCGCAACAGAAGGGGTCGCTGCCGCTAAGGCGTTGACCCCCTAATGCAAACAACGGCGCTGCCCAGCTAGCTACAACTTGGGCTGCCGTCGACACTATTCTACCCACGAATGACTTTTTGGACAATTGGTAATGCCGCTTCAAAAGCCAGGCACAACTGGCACAACCTAGGCGGTCGCTGAATGTGGCAAAGGGACTGCCCCTTCGTCACATCCAAAATATTGCCTTTACGTGTTGATGCACACGGTGTGCAATAATACTCGCACTGTGCAATAGCGCACAGGCTGAGTAACAAGGAGGACGCTTGTCCCAGCTCGAGAAATGCGATCGCCGGTCCCTTCGCTCGCAGCGTGCCCTTCGCCAGGCACTTGCCAGCGAGCTTGCCGAAAGCGGCGACCTTTCGCGCATTAATGTCGCGTCGCTCACCGAGCGCGCTGGCCTTACGCGCCGCACGTTCTATTCGCACTACCGCGATATTCCCGACTTTATCAATCAAATCGAGGACGGCTTGCTGGCCGAGATCCATGAGCGCATTGAGCTCATCACTGCAGCTCAGCTGCCTGATCTCTATCACAATATCGATGAGCTCGAGCCGGCGCCCGGTTCGGTTGAGCTGCTGCGTTATCTTGCGGCCAACCGCGACTTAATCGGTGCGCTGTTGGGTCCGGGCGGCGACCAGGCCTTCATTAAAAGGATCATCGACACCGCTCGTGAGGCTGTGGTGCCGCGTGCGCAGACGGGCATTTTGGGCCTGGCGCTGGGCACGTTCTTTGACTACTACGTCACCTACGTCGTGAGTGCCGAGGTCGGCATGATTCAGCGCTGGTTTGAGCGTGGGCTCACCGAATCGCCCGAGGCCATGGCGCGCATTATGACGGTGCTCGCTTTTGTGCGCCCTGGTGACCTGTATGGCCAACCCATCGATATCAACGTGCCGGAATACGGCATGAAGCTATTGAACTTGCAGCTCGAGGATGCGGCTGACACCGCCGCAACCGTCGGGTCCAACAACTAAGAGGAGAGACAGATGAGCAAACTCGTCGAGGGCATCAAGGACCGCATGGTCGCTGCTGCACGCGAGGCCGCGCCCGCCGTGGTGGACGCCGCGCAGAAGGCCGCGACCGCGGCCGCCGAGAAAGTTGCCGAGGCAGTTGCCGATGCCAAGAACGCGGCAGGGGAGACGTCCGTCGCTAGCGAGCCCGCCACCGCCGCCGAGCCCGTAGCCGCCACCGCCGCCCACGCCCCCGAAGGCGCGATCTTCAACCCCGAGAACGCTCGTGGCAACCTGCATCTGGGCATCGACGTGGGCTCCACTACCGTTAAGCTCGCCGTGCTCAACGACGACAACCAGATCGTCTACGCCAAGTACCAGCGCCACCACACCGACGTCCGCGCTTGCGCCCGCGATTTGTTCGAAGGTGCTGCGACCGTGCTGCCGACGGCCCAGATGACCTGCGCCATTACCGGCTCGGGCGGCCTGCTGCTGTCCCAGTGGCTCGACCTGGAGTTTGTCCAGGAGGTCATTGCCAGCAAACGCGCCGTCGAGACCCTTATCCCGGCCACCGATGTCGCCATCGAGCTAGGCGGCGAGGACGCCAAGATCATCTACTTCGACAACGGCATCGAGCAGCGCATGAACGGCACCTGCGCCGGTGGTACGGGCGCGTTCATCGACCAGATGGCAACCCTGCTGCACACCGACGCGAGCGGCCTCAACGAGCTCGCGGCCAACGCCACCACCATCTATCCCATCGCCAGCCGCTGCGGCGTCTTTGCCAAGACCGACGTCCAGCCGCTGCTCAACGAGGGCGCCCGCCCCGAGGACGTGGCCGCCTCCATCTTCCAGGCCGTCGTGACCCAGACTATCTCGGGCTTGGCGTGCGGCCGTCCCATCCGCGGCAACGTCGCCTTCCTGGGCGGCCCGCTGCAGTACCTCTCCGAGCTGCGTCACCGCTTCTACCTCACGCTCAACCTGGACGAGGAACACCGTATCGTGCCCCAAAACGCTCACCTGTTTGTGGCGAGCGGCGCCGCCATGGCGCACGAGTCCAACAAGCTCAGCACGTTCCCGCAGCTCATCGAGGCCATCGATGCCCTGGGTGACACACAAGGTGCCGAGGTCGAGCGTCTGGATCCGCTCTTTGCCAACGACGAGGACTTTGCCGAGTTCAAGAACCGCCACGACCAGGAAGTCGTCCCCAAGGGCAAGCTCGAAGGCTACACCGGCCGCGTGTTCATCGGTATCGACGCCGGCTCCACCACCATGAAAGCCGCGCTCGTGGGCGAGGACGGTCAGCTGCTGCACACCTGGTACGGCAACAACAACGGCGACATCCTGGGCACGGCCAAGGTCATCATGGCCGATTTCTACAACCACATCCCCGCGGGCTGCACCATCGGCCACGTGACCACCACAGGCTACGGCGAGGCGCTGCTCATCGAGGCCCTCAAGGCCGACTCCGGCGAGATTGAGACCGTCGCGCACCTGCGCGGCGCCAAGGCGTTCCTGCCCGGCGTCGAGTTCATTCTGGACATCGGCGGCCAGGACATGAAGTGCCTGCGCGTCAAGGACGGCGTCATCGAACACATCATGCTCAACGAGGCTTGCTCGTCGGGTTGCGGTAGCTTTATCGAGAGCTTCGCCGTCTCTATGAACATGGACGTCCGCGCGTTCGCCGATGCCGCCATCCATGCCAAGTCCCCCGTCGACCTGGGCAGCCGCTGCACGGTCTTTATGAACTCGCGCGTCAAGCAGGCGCAAAAGGAAGGCGCCACGGTGGGCGACATCGCGGCCGGCCTGTCCTATTCCGTCATCAAGAATGCCCTGTTCAAAGTCATTAAGCTGCGCGACCCCAAGGAGATCGGCAGCCAGGTGATCGTCCAGGGCGGCACCTTTATGTCCGATGCCACGCTGCGCGCGTTTGAGCAGCTCACCGGCGTGCATGCCGTACGCCCCGACATCGCCGGCTGCATGGGCGCCTACGGTGCGGCCCTGCTCGCCCGTGATCGCGCCGGCGCCGACGGCACCTCGACCATCCTTTCGGCCGAGGACATCGCGCACCTCACCGTGACGCAAAAGCACGTCCGCTGCGGCCGTTGCTCCAACAACTGCCAGCTCACCGTCAACGACTTTGGCGGCGGCAGGCGCTTCATTACCGGCAACCGCTGCGAGAAGGGCGCTGGCCACAAAAAGCAGAAGACCGAGGCCCCCAACCTCTTCAAAAAGAAAAACGAGTTGCTTTTTAACCGCGAGGTGCTGAGCCCCGACGAGGCCCCGCGCGGCACCGTCGGCATCCCCCGTGCGCTCAACATGTACGAGAACTACCCCTTCTGGCACGCGTTCTTTACGCGTCTGGGCTTTAGCGTGCAGCTGTCCGACCAGTCAAGCAAGAAGACCTACCAGGCGGGCATCGAGTCCATGCCGTCCGAGAGCGTGTGCTACCCGGCAAAGATGAGCCACGGCCATGTGATGAACCTCATCGACCGTGACGTCGACTTCATCTGGATGCCGTGCGTGCGCTGGGAGCGCAAGGAGGATCCGACGGCAGGCAACTGCTATAACTGCCCCATCGTCATGAGCTACCCCACGGCGCTGGCGCTCAATATCGACGAGATTCGCGAGCAGAATATCGAGTTCCTGTACCCATTTGTGCCCTATCACGATAAGACCGAGCTCAAGCGCCGCCTGTACCAGGTGCTCGCCGTCGACCGCGTGGCCGATGCTGAGGCCGGTCGAGGTCGCGTGCGCGGTCCCAAGATCACGCGCTCCGAGGTCGATGCCGCCGTTAACGCTGCCTTTGAGGCCGATGCGCGTTTCCACGAGGATATTCAGACCATGGGCGAGGAGGCTCTTAAGTGGGTCGAGGACCACGGCGGTCACGGCATCGTGCTCGCCGGCCGTCCCTACCATAACGACCCCGAGATCAACCACGCCCTGCCCGAGCTTATCTCGAGCTTTGGCTTTGCGGTCTTTACCGAGGATTCGCTTGCGCATCTCGTGAAGCCTGAGCGTCCGATTCGCGTCGTCGACCAGTGGATGTACCACAGCCGCCTGTACGCCGTCGCCCGTTTTGTGACGATGCGCAACGACCTGGACCTGATCCAGCTCAACTCCTTCGGCTGCGGCCTGGACGCTCTGACCACCGATCAGGTGCAGGAGATCCTGGAGGCCAGCGGCAAGATCTACACCGTGCTCAAGATCGACGAGGTGTCCAACCTGGGCGCCGCGCGTATCCGCATCCGCTCGCTCATGGCGGCGCTCAAGGACCAGGAGGCCGAGCGCTTGGCCGAGGCCACGGCCGCGGGCGAGGCTTACGAGCAGGGCGATGCCGCGCCGGTGGCCCCTTCCACGGATGCCCCCGCGTTCGCGAGCCGCAAGTACACGTTCGAAGCGCAGCGTGAGAGCGCTTCGACCGCGTGGCCCAAGGTGCCCTTTACCGAGCAGATGCGCGAGGAGGGCTACACCATCCTGTGCCCGCAGATGGCGCCGATCCACTTCGACCTGGTCAAAGAGGTGTTCCGCGGTGCCGGCTACAATCTGGAGCTGCTGCCCTCGACCGATCACGACGCCGTTGAGGCCGGTCTGCGCTACGTGAACAACGACATTTGCTATCCGTCCATTTTGGTGACCGGCCAGATTATGGAGGCCATCGAGAGCGGTCGGTATGACCTGTCCAAGACGGCCGTGGTTATCAGCCAGACCGGCGGCGGCTGCCGTGCCACCAACTACATCGCGCTCATCCGCAAGGCCCTGCGCGAGAGCGGCCACCCCGAGATCCCGGTGATCTCGCTTTCGGCCGTGGCGCTGGGCGAGGACAACCCCGGCTTTAAGATTACGCCGGCGCTGCTTAAGCAGGCAGTCTACGCGGTGCTCTTTGGCGACGTGATGATGCAGATGCTCTACCGCTGCCGCCCGTACGAGGCCACGCCCGGTGCCGCCAACGCGCTCTACGAGGAGTACATGACACGAGCCCGCAAGCTGGCGCCCAAGTTCAACCGCCACAACTACACCAAGCTGTGCCGCGAGGCCATCCGCGCGTTCGACACCATGCCGCTTGTGGGCGAGGGCACCAAGCCACGCGTGGGCGTGGTCGGTGAGATCTTGGTCAAGTTCCACCCCACGGCCAACAACCATGTGGTCGACGTGATCGAGCGCGAGGGCTGCGAGGCCGTGGTGCCGGGCCTGCTCGACTTCTTTCTGTACTCCATGAGCAATGCCGAGCTGCAGAAGGACGAGCTGGGAAGCTCTGCCACTACGCGCGCGGGCATGCAAGCGCTTATTAAGCTCGTGGACTGGATGCGTACGCCGGTGGAGGAGATGCTCGAGAAGTCCCGCCGCTTTGAGGCGCCCGAGCGCATCGGCACCATGGCCGACAAGGCCCGTACGGTGCTTTCGGTGTGCAACAACATGGGCGAAGGCTGGTTGCTTACGGCCGAGATGCTCGACCTGATTGACCACGGCGCACCCAATATCATCTGCACGCAGCCCTTCGCGTGCCTGCCCAATCACGTGGTGGGCAAGGCCGTAATCAAGGAGCTGCGCCGCCAGCACCCCGAGAGCAACATTGTCGCGGTGGACTACGACCCCGGTGCGTCCGAGGTCAACCAGCTCAACCGCATTAAGCTCATGATCAGCGTGGCCAAGGAAAACATGCGCGCCGGCAAGGGCTTTAAGCTCGAGAAGGTGGCGCCGCTCGCGATGGACGAGGTCACCGGCCAGATGCGTGCCCACGATGGCTGCGTGAGCTGCGGCTCGGTCGACGAGAGTGCCGTGGCGTCGGTCGCTGAGCGCCTGGGACGCGGCATTAAGAAGTAACTGGCCTGCTTTGGGCTAGATATGAGACAAACGGGCGGTAGCCGTACCGGCTACCGCCCGTTTTTGCTGGACATATGTTGCGTAAATCGTTTTGTCGCAGCCTTCTGTGCACTCGAATTTCGGAAGTGCGGGAAAAAACGCGAACCTCCTGAGCACACCGCCTTTTTAGACTCTCACGACCTGCGGTTTTGTTGTAAAAAAAGCCGGTCTGGTCGGCGAATCCCGATTTTTCCCCGCACTTCCGAAAACAGCGGTTCAGCAGCGTCAAAAAATGCCCTCAAAATCGAGAGTTAATGAACAGATGTAGCCGTTCGCCGCAAATTACCGTCCGTTTATAGAACCCACCCCCAGCGTGCAGTCCCCTTACGGTTGAATAAATACACATCTATGGAATTACGTAAGAGAGGACTGTTCCTATGAGCTACAAGACCGTTTGTGTTGCCGGCGGCGGCGTGTTAGGAAGCCAGATTGCCTTTCAGGCTGCCTACTGCGGCTTTGATGTAACGATTTGGCTGCGCAGCGAGGGCAGCATCGGCCGCACCCAGCCCAAGATCGATCATGTGCGCGAGGAGTACATCGCGGCAATCGAGGGTATGGCGGACGGTACGGGCGAGTGGTGTGCCGGTATCGCCGATAGCGACCAGACCTTCGACAGGGAGGCGGCGCTCGCCGCCGTTGAGCGTGCCTACTCCACACTCAAGCTGGAGCTCGACCTCGCCAAGGCCGTTGCCGACGCCGACTTGGTCATCGAGTCTATGGCCGAGGACACACAGGCAAAGATCGACTTCTACAAGAAGCTCGCCCCGGTTCTGCCGCAAAAGACCGTCATCGTGACGAACTCCTCTACGCTGCTGCCGAGCACCTTTGCCAAGTACACTGGTCGCCCCGAGAAGTACCTGTCGCTGCACTTTGCCAACTCCATCTGGAAGAACACCATGACCGAGGTCATGGCCCAGGACCAGACCGACAAGCGCTATTTCGACGAGCTCGTCGACTTCGCCAACGACATTCGCATGCTGGCACTTCCCGTCAACAAGGAAAAGAACGGTTACCTGCTCAACTCTATGCTGGTGCCGTGGCTGCTCTCGGGCCTTGACCTGTATGTTTCGGGCGTGAGTGACCCCAAGAGCATCGACCTCGCATGGACGCGCGGCACCGGCGCTCCCAAGGGCCCGTTCCGCGTATTCGACACGGTGGGCATCCAGACGGCCTACAACATCGTCATGCAGTATCAGAAGGTCCCGGGCCTGGTGAGCCCGCTGCTCAAAAAGATGATGATGCCCTACAACTTTAAGGCCATGGCATCCGTCCTCAAGCAGATGCTCGACGAAGGCAAGCTGGGCGAAAGCTCGGGCGAGGGCTTCTTCAAGTACTAACAATGATCCCTCGGGGACGGAGGAAAACGGATCATTTTTGGTCGCCAGCAGTGAGAAGATGGACCCAGAAATAGAAAGGAGTGGCAATGGGCCGGCTCGGGCTTTGAGGACAAGCTGCTGCAAGCCCAGGGCGATTTCTCGCTCAATGCAGGCCAGCACAGCGTGACGTATCTGCCGAGTTCTGACACGGCAACGACCGGTCGCTACCAGGTGCTGCTGTACGACAACAACTTTGGTGCGGCCGAAAGCTATCCCAAGTTCGACTGGGGCCAGCTGGGCGCCGGGGTGGTGACCGACTACAGCCGCGGCACGCATTCGTTTGGACGCATCTTTACGGTGGATGAGGTGGCGTGCACCTACGAGCTCGAAGACCAGATCGCGGTGCCGTTCTCGGGCTACGTCAGCAGTGCGCAGCGCGTCGGCAATTCGAACAGCATGCTCGTGGCATCGGGCATGGCCAAGACCTTTATCGAGTACGACCGCTACGGACTGTCCATCGCCACCTACGAGATGGAAGCCGAAAAGTACATCTACCGCGTGTACAAGTGCGACCTGTAGGGCCGCGCTTAGGGTTGACCAATGGAGTATGAAAACACGCCGTTCACCGATGCCCCCTCCGCGAGTGACAGCCATATGGTTTGATGTCAGAAGCATATAGTTGTCACCAGCCTGCTGGCGACGTTCCCCCTGATATCGGAGGTTCCAGGTATGTTTCGCGCTCCGTTAAACAACTATCGGTTGGTCTAACATGGGTCGCCGTGCTACTTCGATAACCCTTGCAGTGGTCTGCCTGGCTGTGCTCCTGGGCGCTACAGGGCTGTTTGCTATAAGCCGGGAAACGTCCTATATGCAGGAATGCGCTTCCGAAGGGTTTGCCATTGACGGTTACTATCGGGACGACAAGACGAGTCTGGAAACCCTGGCCTTTCTTGAAGAGGATAACCATCGGTGGCAACTGGTCGACAAAGACGGCAGCTGCGTTGACGGGCAGTTTAAGCGTACGGATGACCCCAACATCCTGATATTAAAGAAGGAAAACGGCGAAGAATTCGGCACGGTTCACGTTGCGTATATATCGCGCCGACGCAATCAGGGGCAGATTTACCTAATTAGAAATACTGAGGTGACCCGATTTTATCTTGTGAGCACCGATCCGGCGTTTACGGTGGAGTCTGGCGATGTCGATGCGGACGTCTGATTCACGGCAATAAAACAGCGAGCGGGGCGCGGGTATGAACTGCACCCCGCTATTTGCTCGTGTCCGTATTGCGTCTGCGCCTCGTCATAACTTGCGTCTGTGTGAGCATTCATCCCGCGCCGGCATCACTTCACATCGAACTCCACGCGATCGAGCTCGGGCACATTGAGGTCGATGAGCTTGCGGGCGATACGGCGGTCGTGTGCCCCAAGCGCCTCGCTTGTCGTCACATGGGCGACAATCTTGCGCTCGACGATGCCCTCCTCGTCGCCTTCGGTGGCCGAGGTCTCGACGGCGACGGTGTAGTCCTTGAAGCCCGGCAGTACCGCGGCAAGCTCGCGCGTGGTTTCGGTGACACCGTAGCCGTCCTGCACGCCGGCCTGCGCCGAGCCAATAGATCCCGCCGTCATAACGATGCAGGGGATGGCAAAGGCTACCGTGCCCACAATGATGCGGCGGCGCACCTTGCGCGATAGCTCGTCGACCTCGGCGTTTTCTTCAGCAGTCACAATACCGTCGCCGTTGAGGTCGCGCTTGAGCGGCACGCGCAATAGAAGCAGCACGGCTTCGGCAGCCAGTGCGATAAAGACCACGTTGATGCCAAACTCATAAAGCGCCGAGAGAAACAGTGACCCGCTTGCGATGGCGATGCCATAGCCCGCCGCGCACAGGGGCGGCATGAGTGCGGTCGCCACAGCCACCCCGGCGATGAGCGTGGCGGGTTCCTGGTCGCGCGAGTTGCCCAGGCCACCCGCAAAGCCGCCCGCGAGCGCGACGGCAAGGTCCCACACAGTCGGTGTCGAATTGTCGATGATGGCGGCCGTGGTGGTGCCAAGGGGCGAGAGCTTAAAGTACAACGTGGACGTGACCAGGCAAAAGGCCATCTGTAGAGCCAAGCTCGCGACGGCCTCAAGGGCGATCTCGCGGTCGAGCGTGGCGATGCCGTATGCCATGGCAAGGACCGAGCCCATGAGCGGGCAGATGAGCATGGCGCCTACAATGGCGATATCCGAGTCGATATCGAGGCCGATGCTCGCGATCAACATGGCAATGATCAAGATGCATAAGTGTGAGCCGGTCAGGCGCGCCCCGTTTACAAAGCGCTTGCGAATCACGTGATAGGGCGCGCGTCCCTCGCGAATGTTGAATGCCCGCTTTAGAAAGCGGCTTGCGTTCTCCATGGCCTCGCTGTGGGCGGGGCGGATGCCATGGCGCCGATGATGGCGCTCGCGCAGTCGCTTGAGCTGTTGTTTATCGAGTTCCATGTCCACCTCGTTCTGGCACGTGCCGCGTATCCCGCCCGTCGTCTTTACTCTACACCGCGTTGAGCGAGGTGTCAGACAGGGTTTGTTGACCTGGAAGTCAGGCCAATCGGCATGACTAAAAACGCCGTGAGGATCATAAGAGTCAAATAGACAAAAAAGCGCGGGGCCGGATGGTCTCCGACCCCGCGCTCTGCACGGGTGCGTTGATATTGGGTTTAGCCCAGCAGGCTCAGGCCAACAGAGACAAACGCCAGGATAACGCCGACGATAGACTCGCCGCCCAGCAGGCCGCTGGCGACAACCAGGCCCTGCTCCTGGAAGGCGGCGTCCTTGGCGGCCTTCTCCTCGTCCGAAAGACCGGCCTCGGCGTCGCGGTGAGCGGCCCACTTGTCGTAGGCGAGCTTAACGCAGGAGCCCAGGAAGGCCGTGAGCGACATGTAGAACGGCAGGTACACGCCCAGGCCGATCATCATGGCCGGAATGCCGAGCCAGTACATGACGATGCCGGCGATAAAGCCGCCTGCGAACCACGGTACGCTCGGGATGCCCGAGACCATGGTGGCGACCACGCTTGCCTGTGCGGCAACAAAGCTCTTGTCGGGGCCAAAGGCGTCCGGGCCATAGGCGGTGACGAGCGCGACCATGACGGCGGCGGCGACCAGGGCGCCTACGATGCCGCCGATGGCCTGGCCGACCCACTGTGCGCGCGGGTTGGTGCCCAGCACGGCACCGGCCTTAAAGTCGTTCATGACGTCGCCCGCAAGGCCGCACGCTACGGCCACGATGCCGGCGATAAAGAACAGCTTGACCTGAGCGAGCTGTGCGAAGGCGGCAACGATGAGCATGACGATGAGGCCGAAGATCTCCATGGGGTCGATACCCGTCTGGCCGCAGCTCTGTGCACTCATGATGGTGGTGACAAAGGTGAACAGCGTGACGATGACGGCCGGGACGGGACCAAGGTCGAGCACGATGGCGATGATCACGGCGATGGCGGCAGCGCCTAGGCCGATGATACCGGCGTCGAGCTTAAGGGAGCCCGAGATGAGCGACTGCTCGTCGGTGTCGGTGGAGCTGTCGGCGGCGAGGCCGCGGACGATACCGGCGACCTGCGGCAAGATGTCCTTAAGGACAACGGCGACGCCAAAGCCCATCATGAGGCCCATACCCAGGGACTTAACAATGCCCTGTGCGGTCATAACGTCAAACAGACCGGCAGCGGTGCCGCCGACAATGATGCCAAAATTGCCCAGCAGCGCGCCGGCAAACCAGAACGCGACCGGGGCGAAGCCCACAAGGAAGCCGACGGAGAGCAGCATGGGCGAGTTGTAGATGGCAAAGGTCACGCCAGGGATGTTGAGCGTGCACAGCATACTGGGCACAATGCCCAGAGCATCGCGCAGCACGCTGTAGATGCCGGCGATGGCCATGGAGCCAAAGAGCTGCTTGCCGGTCTTGCCGCCGGCCTCGGTCGCGCGCAGGGTCTGAGCTGCGGCGTTGCCGGTGGGGAACTCCAGCGCGGCGTCCACGATAAAGTGACGGTGGATGAGCGCCGTGGCCAGCAGGCCCAGGATAGTGCCGGCGAGTGCCACGATAAACATGTCGAGCCAGCTGATCTGGTCGGCATAGCCCAGCATCCAGGCGCCCGGGATGGTAAACGCCAGACCGCCGGCGACCATGGCGCCTGCGGACATGATGGTGTGGGTGACGTTGGCCTCGTTGAGGCTGGCGTTGCCCATGAGCTTAAGGAAGAACAGCGAGATGACGGCAGCGAAGACGATCGGCCAGGGGAGTGCGCCCATCTTTAGGGCGGTGTAGGCCGAGCTTGCCGTGATGATCACGCAGCCAAGGACGCCGATGACGACGCCGCGCAGCGTGAGTTGCCCGCGCATCGAAGCACGGTTCGAGGGATTGCTCATATAGAACTCCTTTGCGTATATCCGCTTCCCCCGGGAGCGCCGCTACGGATACGGCGCGGGAAGTCGGGTTACCAAGGGCCGCCGCGTGAGCTCGCAAACGACCGCGCACCAGTATAGCCGCACGGCAGCTCATTTGGGACGGGGCTATTTTAGCTACCCTTTGACAGTCGACGAATTATCTGGGATTGGGGCAAATATCAACCGACATATTGGGGTAGCTAAAATAGCCCCGTCCCAAAATGACTACCTGGGATGGCTGGTTCGGGTAGGCGATATACTGCTGGGCAGACGAAAGGAGCGCCGACGATGCTTAATGGGTGCGCATATATATTGACGGTCGACGTGGGCAACACGTTCATTCGCTTTGGCCTGTTTGCAGAGGATTCGGCCGCGGCGCAGGAATGTCCGCTCGCGACGTGCGAGATCACCACGCCGTCGAGCATCACGGCAGACGAGGCGCGCATGCGTCTCGTGCAGGTCATGGCCGCACTGGCGGCCGATGCGGGCATGCCGGGTGCGCTTGTGCCCGCGGCTGCTGTGCTGAGCTGCGTGGTCCCGGCGCTCGAGCGCCCGTGGAAGGCGGCGCTTTCCCGTACCTGCACGGGGCGCGTGCTCACGGTGGGGCCGGGCCTCAAGACCGGCATACCCGTGCACTACGATGACCCGGCCGAGATCGGTCCCGACCGCATCGCCGACGCCGTGGCTGCCCGCGCCGTCTACGGCTCGCCGTGCATTGTGATCGACTTGGGCACGACGACCAATATCGAGGTCATCGACGCACATGGCACCTTTGTCGGCGGCGTTATCGCGCCGGGGCTGGCGCTCGGCGCCCGTTCGCTCTCGGCCGCTGCGGCACGCCTGCCTCAAGTTGAGCCCTCGGCGCCGACACACGTCATCGGCCGCAACACGCGCGAGGCCATGCGCTCGGGCGTGGTTCTGGGCGAGGTGGCCCGCATCGACGGCATGCTCGACATGGTGCTTGCCGAGATGCGCGCGACCAAGGCCGCGGGGGAGGGCGATGTGCCCATCGTCATTACCGGCGACGATGCCGAGGCACTTGCGGCGCTGGTCGGCCATAGCCTGACGGTCGATGACGCGTTGACGCTGCGGGGTCTCGCCGAGCTCTACCACATCAACCAAAAGCCCCGCCGCGCGTAGGGCGGGGGCTGGTGGGATAAGCGCCCCTACCTTTCACCTGCTACAATGGGTCAAACTATTGCGATTTCGGAGGTGTCTGCCATGTCGGACGATCTTCATCAAACCGCGTCGGGCAAGCGCCGCGACGTCATTAGCTGGGATGAGTTCTTTATGAGCGTGGCCATCGCCGCGCAGCGCCGCAGTAAGGACCCCAACACGCAGGTGGGCGCGTGCATCGCCAACACCAACCACCGCATCCTTTCGGTGGGCTACAACGGTACGCCCTCGGCACTCAACGATGACTTTTTCCCGTGGGGCACGAGCGATGACCCGTTGCAGGACAAGCACAACTACGTAGTCCATGCCGAGGCAAACGCCGTGCTCAACTACCGCGGCTCGCTCAAAGACCTTGAGGGTTCCACGGTCTACGTCACGCTGTTCCCGTGCCACGACTGCGCCAAGATCCTGGCGCAGGTAGGTGTAGGCGAGGTCGTCTACCTGGACAACAAGTATGCCGATACCGACGACGGCCGTATCAGCCGCCGCATTCTCGACTCCTGCGGCATCAGTTACCGCCAGGTCATCGTCGATGTCCAGATTGGTACCGGGGGACAGGCTCAGCAGTAGCGCGTGCCAACGCCAGCTGGCGGCAAAACAGCCAAAAGAGCCCCGTCCCAAATTGACTACTCGTGAAAGTCGCGTCCGCGCGCATGGACGGCTCGTGAGCGGGTACATGGCTGTAGTAACATAGCTTCTGTCCGCGGGCGTGCCCGCGTTGTTGTGAGAAAGGAGCCCCTGTGGCTGTTAACGAAGAGCTGCTTAAGAAGGTTCTTGAAGAGATTCGCCCCAACCTGCAGGCCGACGGTGGCGATATGGAGTATGTGGGCGTCGACGACGAGGGTGTTGTCAAGCTGGAGCTGCAGGGCGCCTGTGCCGGCTGCCCCATGAGCTCGCTAACCCTTTCCATGGGCATCGAGCGCATCCTGAAGGAGCACGTGCCCGGCGTTACCCGCGTTGAGCAGGTCAATGCTTCCGGCGAGGCCGAGGACCTGTACGACGAGTACGCGCCGTTCTAAGATGCGAAAGCTGCGGACGACATGCTCCGCATAGACGTCACGCCCAAATATGCGGCTGCGAGCGCAAGGCCCGCGGCCGCATTTGTATGTAGGGAGCAGGGGGATCGATATGCTCAACGACCTCTACCATATGCTTGACCCCGTTGCGATCTCGGCGGGCCCCATCACGATCTACTGGTACGGTCTGGCCTATGTGGTCGGCGCCCTGCTCACGGCGGTCGTTATGTACCGCACGCAGCGTCGTTGGGGCTTCGACATCACGATCGATGACCTGACGAGCGTCGTGGTCGGCGCGGTCTTTGGCCTCATCATCGGCGCGCGCCTGTTTTACGTCGTCTTTTACGGCGATGGCTACTATTGGACTCACCCGCTCGAAATCTTTGCCACCAACGAGGGCGGCATGAGCTTCCACGGCGGCCTGGTGGGCGGCATCTTGGGCGGCATCATCGTGTGCCGCATGTACAAGCTTGATGCATGGACCGTCGCCGACCTTGCCGTGATCGGCGCCCCGCTGGCCCTGTGCCTGGGCCGTTGTGCCAATTTCGTCAACGGTGAGCTGTGGGGTAAGCCGACCGATCTGCCTTGGGGTGTGGTCTTTGGCGGCACCGCGGGCGATATGCCGCGCCATCCCTCCCAGCTCTACGAGGCGTTTCTTGAGGGCGTCGTGCTCTTCTGTATTTTGCAGGTACTCAGCCGCAAAAAGCCGCTACTGCCCCAGGGTACGTTTATGGGCGTGTTCGTGATGGGGTACGGCATCGTCCGCTTTCTCGTTGAGTTCGTGCGCGTGCCCGATGCCCAGTTGGGTTATCTGCTGGGAGGCGTTATCACCATGGGTCAGCTGCTGAGTTTGCCGCTCGTGATCGCCGGCCTGGCGCTCATCATTTTCGCCCGTCGCCGCAACCAGCCCCAGCGCGTCTACCTGGACGCCTAACCACCAAAACCACCACAAAGGGGACAGGCACCTTTGTGGTGGTCTTGCCGAGTTTGATAGGTTTCTAGAAAGGCTTTCGGACTGTGAAGGATTCCGACCTCTCCACAACGGCTGCGCGCGACGCCGCCCGCATCGTCTGGTTTAAGCGCTACCCCGCCAAACAGACGCTCATCGCATTTTTGCTCGCGCTGTTGGCGACCACGGCGTTTTCCATCGATCCCGCCCCGGTGCCGAGCAACGCAGTCTTGGCGATTGACCCCAAAGCCTCGGGCATGCTGTACGTGTGCTACGAGGTGCTCCTCTCGTTTGCCGGCCATACCGACGCGGTCATGCTGCTTGCGCTTGCCTGCCTGCTCACGCTGCCGTTTCGCTACGTATTCTTTGGCCGCGGCGACGCTTGGCGTCCCTCGGTGATCCTTCCGTCGCTGTTCTTTGCCGTCTGCATGGTGTTTGGCCGCAGCTACGACCTCACCGATTCGGCCGAGATCGTGCTCGGCGACAAGGCCCGCATCATCTGCGCCTGGATAGGCGGTGCGGGCTGGATGCTCTTGGCGGTCGTTGCCTTCTACCTTGCCTTTGAGTGGCTAGATTGGCTGAGCTCTCGGCGCATTCCGTTTTCCGAAGCGCACTTTGGCCGCGTATGGCGTGTGGCTCACGCCGTGCTCTCGGTCCATCCCTTTGCCGGGCCCTTCCTGGTGCTTATGGTCGCTTGGGCGCCCACGCTCATCGCTTCGCTGCCCGGCCTTTTTATGGGAGATACGGGTGCGCAGATTCGCCAGTGGTTCAACTACCCCAACGGCACGAGTGACTACCTGCGTCTGCTCAATCCCAATGTGTTGCTCAACGGACATCACCCCGTGGCGCACACGGCTATCATCGGTTCGTGCGTCCAGCTGGGGCTTTCGCTGTTCAATAGCGCCAACGCAGGTCTTGCCATCTACACCTGCGCCCAGTTCGTCATTACGGCCGCCTGCATGGCCTATTCCATCTCGTCGCTGCGCAAGCTGGGCGTGAGCCTGCCGGTCCGCGGCGTGATCTTGCTGTTCTTTGTGTTTATGCCCATGTTCTCCAACTACGCGGCGCTGCTTACCAAAGATGTGCTGTTTGCCGACGCGTTTTTAGTGCTGTTGGTGCAGACCGTGAAGCTCGTAGCCTGCGGCCTGCCCCGTCGCGATGCCAATGCCGAGCGTGCGGGCGAACAGAGGCCCGTGCTCTTTGCGCGCCATGACTGGCTGCTGCTCGCTCTGGGCGCCATGGGTTCCACGTTTCTGCGCAACGGCGGCCTGGTGTTTCCCCTGGCGGCATGCGTGATCGCGGCGGCGTTTTGCGCATGGGACGCGCATGTGGCTCATCGTGCAGCCAAGCAGGCCGGTGCTGCGCCTTCGGGCGCCATCCCGCGTTTCCGCTGGGTGGGAGTTCTTGCGGTGCTTGCACTCTGCCTTGCCTCCAATATGTACTTCACCAAGGTCTTTATGCCGGCGCACGACATCACGCCTGGTTCCAAGCGCGAAATCCTCTCGATTCCGTTCCAGCAGACGGCTCGTTTCGTCCAAAAGCACGACGGCCTCAACTCGGGCGTCAACCCCACGGTTAAGGAGGACGGCACCATCGTGGAGGCTCCTTGCGACGGCTTGGTGACCGACGAAGAGCGTGCCGTGATCGACCGTGTGCTCAAGTACGAGAACCTGGGCTGCCGTTACAACCCGGATAAGTCGGATGCCGTCAAAAACTGCTTCAATGAGTACGCCTCGCAGGAGGACATCAAGGCCTATTTTAAGGTGTGGGCCCAGATGTTCAAAAAGGACCCCGAGTGCTATATCTCGGCGCTCATCAATAACTACTATGGGTATTTTTATCCGAGCGCTCGCGACGCATGGGTCTACAGCACGGCGCGCAGTGCCGAGATCATGGCGAAGCCCGATAACCTCAAGTACTTTGACTTCCATCCGGTCGATAGCAAGGTTGTGCGCTGGTGCGACCACCTGATCAACCTGTATCGCGTGGCAGTACAACGCATCCCGTTTATCTCGCTCACCATGAGCTCGGCCACCTATGTGTGGATCATGATCGCCGTGGTGGTCTATCTGCTACGTCGCCATTCGTGGCGCGGGCTGGCCATTTGGGTGCCGCTGCTGGGCGTGCTCGCCGTGTGCCTGATTGGTCCCTGCAACGGCTCGACCTACATGCGCTACCTGTATCCGGTCATCGCCTGCATGCCCTTTGCCACCGGCGCCACCATCACCCGCAGCGATCTCCTCTGGTCCTAATTTGGTGCAAAGGGGACAGGTTACTTTGCACTAAGGGGCTGCATCATCACGACGCCTTCATTTTGGGGTTTATCTCGCAGGCCAGTAGGTATATCATAACGACGTTTGTTTATATTGCCCGAGCATCTGCGCTGGGCTTTAGGTCGAAACCGATAGGAGACACGTATGTCCGGACACTCTAAGTGGGCCACAACCAAGCATCGTAAGGGCGCGCAGGACGCCAAGCGTTCCGCCCTCTTCTCCAAGCTGAGCCGCAACATCACCGTTGCTGCCCGTCTCGGCGGCGACCCGCTGCCCGAGAACAACGCCAGCCTCGCCGCTGCCGTTGCTAAGGCCAAGGCTCAGTCCATGCCCAAGGACAAGATCAAGTCCGCTATCGACAAGGCCTTCGGTTCGGGTGCCGATGCCGCCGTCTACGAGAACATCGTGTACGAGGGCTACGGTCCCGCCGGTGTCGCCGTCTACGTCGACTGCCTGACCGATAACCGCAACCGCACCGCCGCTGATGTCCGTTCCGCCTTCTCCCACGCTGGTGGTAACCTGGGCACCTCGGGCTCCGTCGCCTTCCAGTTTGAGCGCAAGGGCCAGATTGTCGTCGCCAAGGAGATCCTGGACGAGAACGCCAAGAAGGAGACCATGATCGCCAACGGTCCTGCCGGTGACGAGGATGAGTTCATGATGGCCATCGCCGAGGCCGGTGGCGAGGACTACGAGGACGCCGGCGAGGAGTGGATCGTCTGGACCGCTGCTAACGACGTCATGGCTGTCTCCAAGGCGCTCGAGGAGCAGGGCGTCCAGGTCAAGGGCTCCGAGACCACCATGGTCCCGACTACCCCGACCGAGGTCTCCGGTACCGACGCCAAGAAGGTCCAGCGCCTCATCGACCGTCTTGAGGAGCTCGACGACGTCCAGGATGTTTACAGCACCATGGACATGACCGACGAGGTCATCGCTGCCCTCGAGGAGGAGTAGCGCCCACACGGGTTAAGCCGTGCATATCTGGGCATAATGAAGCGAGCATGCAAGCCTCGTGGAATAGATGAGCCGGATCCGCGTGCGTATGGCACCGGACCCGGCTCTTTTATAATGATGCGAATCGTTTTGCATTCTGTGGACCGAAACCTGAAGGGAGCGCGCGTGCGCGTACTCAAACGAGCCCTAGCGATCGTGTATCTTGCCGCCGCCATCGTGGCGCTGGGTACGCTTGTCTGCCAGTTCTGGGGACCGTATACGTATCGCTTTATGCTGCTGCTGCGTGACGCCATGCCTCGCGTCGTCGTTACGGTGTGTGCCGCTATCGTGGCGCTTGGTGTGCTCATCGGTTTTTTCCGCCTGATGTTCGCGCGTCGCGAGCCGTCCTGCGTGCATCCGGCGGGGGAGCGCAATATCGAGGTCACGCTCGCAGCGCTTTCCTCGTGCGCCCGTGCCGCGGCAGAGCGCGATGATCGCGTGATGGTTGAGCATGTCGAGGCACGCGTTCAAGGCTCCGACGAGTCGCGCGTTCGTTTTAAGGTCGAGGCCATCGCGCTCGATGACAAGGACGTTGCCGCTCTTGCCACCTCGATGCAGCAGCGCATCGAGAAGGCCTGCGACACCATGCTCGGCACGCCGGGCACGACCGCGCGCGTCCGTTTTTTGCCATCCAAGACTACCGTCCAGACCGTGGAGGTTTCCGGTGAGTGATACCAATCAAGACAAGACCGCCCGCACGCCGCGCCTGACGATCGACCAGAACGCTACGCTGGCAGGCGAGTCCGCCGACACCAAGCCCGAGGCCGGCGAGCAGCACGACAGCGCCGCCAACGACTTTGACGAGGCCATGGGTCTCATCAAAGGTACGGGCGCTGCTATCTGGAGCTACGCCGTGCGCCATCCCAACACTACGCTCGGCGCCGTGGCAGGCTTTATCCTTGCCGTGCTGGTACTTACGTTGGGCCTGTGGGACACGCTCGTCATCGCATTCTTTGTGCTGATCGGCGCCGTGATCGGCCAGATTCGCGACGGCGAGAACGGTATCGTCAACTTCTTCGGCCGTCTGTTTAGCGGCCGCTAATATGAATTCGACTGTCGCATCCGCGGCAGGCATAAGGAGGAACCATGGCTTTTAACACGAAGGTCGATGTAGCCGATACCGAGCTCGAGGCGAATGAGGCCGTCGCCGCCGAGGCGGAGGACGTAACGCTCGAGGACGAGGCGCTCGTCGAGGCCGAGTCCGATGCGGATGAGGACAACGAGGAGATGGACGAGGAGGCGGACGAGTCCGAGGACTCGCTGACCTATTCCAACGGCGTGATCGAGAAGATCGTCGCCATGGCCACCCGCGAGGTGCCGCACGTCCTGGGCATGAAGGGCAACCTCATGCACTTTGTGCAGGAGCAGTTTGGTGCCGAGAACCTGACCAAGGGCGTGACGGTTGAGGTCACCGATGACAACCGCGTGGTCGTCAACATCTCGGTCATCATCGAGTACGGCGCCTATGCGCCTGCGATCTTTGACGACGTTAAGGCGCGCGTCACCGAGCGTCTGGCCGCGATGACCGGCCTTGAGGTGGCGGGCGTCAACCTGCGCATCGAGGATGTCATCACCCCCGAGGAGTACGAGCATCGCACCAGCCAGCACGAGTAACCTACCAAAAAGGGATGTTTATTTTGGCAGGTTTTACCTGCGAAAACGCTAAACGGTCGACCGCGCAAGCAAAAGTGCGGTCGACCGTTTTCTATATGCCCCCGATGCAGGCATACCGCTCGTCTAACTAAGGGTTGCAATCTTCGCGTTCCGCGTTACCCTAATGGGCGCATTGTTTCCAAATTGTTAACGAGGGGTTGCCGTAATGGCCGACGAACACGAGACCGAAAGCAAGGCATGGGCGATTGAAGCCGCTGCGGCAGAGGCGGCGTCGCGTGCCGCCGAGGAGATGCATCGTCCTCCGGTGGTGCCGATGGAGCGCGTTGTCGGTCGCGAGGATATCGAACGTGGCGAGCGCGCCGGCCGCAAGCGCAGCCAGGAGCCAGGCTTTCCGCGCTTTTTTGCCGAGCTCAATCTGGGCCTGATCCTCACGGCCTTTGCCATCGTGGCCTTTAAAACCCCCAATCACTTTGCCTTCGGCGGCACCTCGGGCGTGTCGGTCATTCTTTCCACGCTGTTCCCGACTCTGCCCGTCGGCGTCTTTATGTGGATTATCAACGCGGTCCTGGTCATCCTGGGTTTTATCTTTTTGGAGCGCAAGGCAATCCTTTGGAGTGTCTTTGCCTCGTTTGCGCTTTCGGCCTACGTCTCGCTGTTTGAGCTCTTCATTCCGACGGATGTTTCGATGACGGGCGATATGTGGCTCGACCTGTGTTTTGCCGTCATCTTGCCGGCGCTGGGCAGTGCCATTGTCTTTGACATTGGCGCCTCGACGGGCGGCACCGACATCCTTGCCATGATTCTCAAACGCCGCACGACGCTTGAGATCGGCCGCGCTCTGTTGCTGGTCGATATCGGCATCGTGACCATCGCGGCTTTCCTGTATGGCCCGCGCGTCGGCCTGTACTGCGTGCTCGGTCTGTTTGCCAAGACGCTTGTGGTCGACAAGGCTATCGAGAGCATTCACCTTCGTAAGGTCTGCACGATCATTTGCTCCGAGCCCCTTAAGGTCGAGGAGTTTATCGTCAAGCATCTCAACCGCACGGCAACGATCAGCCGTGGCTACGGCGCCTTTTCGGGCAAGTGCGTCACGGTGATTATGAGCGTGCTGAGCCGTCGCGAGGCAGTGCAACTGCGCCGCTATACCCGCGAGATTGACCCTGGTGCCTTCATCACCATCGTCGATAGCTCCGAAATCGTCGGCAAGGGCTTCCGCGGCACGAACTAGCCCTGGTGCGCACTTTGAATCATTGAATAAAGCTACCCACGTTGCAAATCGGTCATCTTGGGGTATTTGTCCCCATATTGGGCGATAATGATGCCAAAGACATCGTTTGCGATCCAGGTGATTCGCTCTAGATACGAAGGGATGATTTCGATGTTCTGTTCGCAGTGTGGCGCCCCCATGGGCGATAACGACAAGTTCTGCGGCGTGTGCGGTGCCCCTAATACCGAGGTCAAGGCCGCCGGTCCCGCTCCGCAAGCTCAACCTCAGCCGCAGGGTCAGCCGTTTGTCCAGCCGCAGCCGCAGCCGTTCGTTGCGCCCCAGCCGGCTATGAACGCGCCCAAGGGTTGCATGGCTCAGGCCTTCAACGACATGCTTAAGGTTCCCGGCGCCTTGGTTCGCGTATGCCAAATCGCCTTTTTGCCGGCGCTGATCTGTGTTGTCTCGGTGCTGGTGCTGTTTATCCCCGTTATCGGCGGTATCGCAGCGGCCATTGGCTTTTTGCTCGCGTACGTGGCAAGCGTGTGCGGCGCGGGCTTTGCCATCGAGTGGGGTCGTGACCTGTCGCTCAAGGATGATAACGGCATGGAGCGTCCGCTGCTGCGCTCGACCTCGTTTGGATTGGGCATTTTCTCGTCTGTCATTACCGGTGTGCTCGAGTTCGTGGCCATTATTCCGGTGATTGGCGTGGTGTTCTCGGCTATCGAGAGCGTCGTGATCGGTGCCGTCGGTTCATATTATTTCAATGGTTGGAGCGGTCTTGAGGGTGCCCTCATCGGTTCGATGGGGCTGCTTGTCTTTGCCATGATCGTGTCGGTGGTACTGGGCATCTTCTTTAAGATGTTTGGTGATGCCGCCGTGATGCACTTTGCCGTCGCGGGGCGCGTGGAAAGCGCGTTTTCGCTCGAGAAGGTCTGGAAGTCTTATAAGGCCAACCTGGGCAAGCTATTCTGCGCCTCGATTCTTCCCGAGTTTTTGACGGGCATCGTGTCGCACATCATCACGTGGATCTTCACCGCCATCTTTGGCGCCATTGCTACGTTTGGTATGTATAGCTATTACTATCGCCCCACGGGTCTTGAGGCAATCATCGAGGGCGGCGGCATTACGCTCATCCTGTTCTTGATGATCGTTGCCTTTGTCACGGTGTTCCTGACTGTGTTTGGCAAGATGCTCAAGTATCGCGCCGTTGGCTACTGGGCCGCGCGCTATGCCAGCGAGTGGGCCGATGAGGATGCCGACGATGTTCTGACGTTTGTGCTTCCGGGTGAGAAGAAGCCTGCTCCTGCGGGATTCAATCCCACGGCCGCCACTGGTGCAGCCCCTGCACCGGCACCCGCACCTGCCCCTGCTCCGGCACCCGCGCCCGCGCCAGCACCTGCCCCTGCTCCGGCACCCGCGCCCGCACCTGCCCCTGCACCCGCGCCCGCACCTGCCCCGGCACCTGCCCCGGCGCCCGAGGCGACGCCTGCGGAGCCCGATTGGGATGCCCTTGCCACGCCGGCGGATGAGCCGGGCGATAATCCTGCTGCCGAAAACAATCAAACCGAATAGTCGGTCGAGGCGCCCTGGGCAACTGAGCCCGGGGCGCCTTTTTCTACTGCGAAAGCAAGAAAATGCCTGGGAAAACGGTTGCAGTAAAATTTCTCGGAAATTGGCCAATGTTGCGCAACAACGTCGCGGCTATTGTTGAGAACATAGACGTGTAAGGTTTGAAGGCGTGCAACGCCTTAGGAAAAGGAGAGGCTTATGTTCTGTCCCACTTGTGGTTCTCCCATTTCGGATGATGCCAAATTCTGCCCTGTCTGCGGTTCTGCCGTCGGTGCCGCTTCCGCTGCTCCTGCTCCGCAGCCCGCGCCGCAGCCTGCACCTCAGCCCCAGCCTGCTCCGCAGCCCACGCAGATTCAGTCCACTCCGGTTCAGGCAGTTCAGCCTCAGCCTCAGCAGCAGTACGCCGGGCAGCAGCAGTACACCGGTCAGTAGCAGTATGCTCAGCAGCCTGCACCTGCCCCGATGGGCTATACTCCGATTAAAACCGACCGTGGCGTGATCGGCTGGCTCCTGCTTTCCATCGTGACCTGCGGCATCTATTCATATTACTTCCTCTATTGCCTCGCCCGCGACATCAATGTCATGTGCCAGGACGACGGCGATTCCACGCCGGGTCTGGCAGCATTTATCCTGCTGTCGTTCGTGACCTGCGGCTTCTACGCACCCTACTGGTACTACAAGATCGGTAACCGCCTGCAGGCTAATGCTCCTCGCTATGGCCTGATGTTCCAGGAGAACGGTACCACCGTTCTTATGTGGCAGATCGTCGGCGCGCTGCTGTGCGGCCTTGGCCCCATCTTTGCCATGAACATCATCATCAAGAATACCAATGCCATGGCAACGGCTTACAACGTCCGTCTTGGCGCTCGTGCCTAACGATAAGAGCGGCGTGAACAGCTCCCAGGGACATAAGGGCGCGGCGGAACTCATTCGCCGCGCCCTTTCTTGCATCGGTGTGCTCTTTGTCGCCTGGTTCGCACTCTACCTGCTCGATATTGGCTGCGTGTTTCGCCTGATGACGGGCATTCCCTGTCCGGGATGTGGCATGACGAGGGCCTGGCTGGCAGCACTGCGCCTCGATTTTGCGGCGGCCTTTGCCTACCATCCGCTGTTTTGGGTGGTGCCGATTGCGTTTGTGCTCGCGTTCGTGCGCGAGGAGGTGACGTCGAGCAAGCTAAAGCGCGGCATCGACATTGCGGTTGTTGTTCTGTGCGTGCTGGTCGTTGCCGTATGGATCGTGCGCCTTATCAACCCGGCAGACGCGGGCCTGCTCTTTGGCGGCCATGCGCCCGCCGGAGTCCCCACCGATATCATTCACCTCGAAACCCCACGCTGGCTCGCCATCCTTCGCTCTTACTTGTCGTGACGGAGGACGCGCTAGAAAAGCGGTCGACACATAAGCGGGGGCGAACGTTGAGATAACGTTCGCCCCCGCTTTGCTATAGCCAGGTTGTTATAGGTGGGCGTGACGGCTACTCGCCGTGCTTCTCATCGTGGCGAGCGGCGGCACGGGCATCGTGAATGCCCTTGATTGCGGCATGGCGGGCGGTGCGGGCGTCGTGCACGGCGTCGCGGGCCTCGGCGGCAGTTGCCTTGGCAGAGCGCAGCTTGGCTGCCAGGTCGGGATTGGTCTCGGCAACCGCGGCGATCGTGGGGCCGTCGAGCTCTTCTTGCGTGGGCTCGGCCAAAAAGTCGATGGCATACTGAGCGGCTACCATGGAGCCCTTGGCGAGCACGCTCTCGTCGATCTTATAGAAGCAGGAGTGCTGGGCATAGGTGGCGCCAATCTGGGGGTTGCGCGTGCCAACAAAGGCGAGCACGCCCGGTACGCGGCGCAGATACTCCGAGAAGTCCTCGCCCGAAAGCGTGCCGCGGTAATGGCCCTCGCCCGCGGGACCCAGGCACTTGAGCGCAGCTTGGCGGCAGCGCTCGCTCGAGGCGGCATCGTTTTCGACCTTGTAGTTGGCGATGGTGTAGTCGGTGAGCTCGGCCTCGGCGCCCAGAGCAGCCGCGGTGTGCTCCACGATGCGGCGCATAAGCTCGGGCATCTCCTCATGCGTCTTGTCGCCATAGGTGCGTACCGTGCCGGCGAGGTACGCCGTGCCGGCGATAACGTTGCGCGCGGTGCCGCCATGCAGCTCGCCGACGGTGATGACGGCAGGTTCGTAGGGGCTAATCTCGCGCGAGACGATAGTTTGCAGGGCGTTGACGATCTCGGCGGCAACCATAACGGCATCGTGGCCGCGCTGGGGCATGGCGCCATGGCACGAGGTGCCGCGGACGTCGATGCGGAACCAGTCGGTGTTTGCCATGCGTGGGCCGGGCTCGCAGCTTACGGTGCCGGCGTCGACCTCGCTCCAGATGTGCGCGGCGTAGGCGCCGTCGACGCCATCAAGTACGCCCGTGCCGATCATGAGCTTGGCGCCCTGGCCGTTTTCCTCGCTGGGCTGGAATGCGATGCGAATCTCGCCGTGGATGTCATCGGTCATGTGGCGCAGGATTTGCAGCGTGCCGAGCATCATGGCGATATGGCAGTCGTGGCCGCAGGCATGCATGCAGCCCTCGTTGACGCTGGCGAACTCCTCGCCGGTCTGCTCGGTGACAGGCAGAGCGTCGATATCGGCGCGCAGCAGGATACGGCGGCGCGGCGTGCCGTCCTCGCGGTAGGCATCGGGCGCGGTGCCGCGGAGCGTCGCCACCAGGCCCGTCTTGAGCGGACGCTCGTAGGGGATATTCATGGCGTCGAGCTGGTTGGCGATGTCGGAAGTCGTGCGCTCCTCGGCAAGGCTCAGCTCCGGGTGCTTATGGAAGTGCCGGCGCTGCTTGATGATGTAGGGTTCAAGCTCGGCGGCGATATCCTGGGTGGCCGCGGTGACGTCGTCTGTCGCGCGAACCTCGGTTGCCGCCATAATTTGCTGTGCCTTGGTCTTCGTCATGGTCGATTTGCTCCTTGCTGGGTTGATCGCAAAATCGTACAGGCTCTCTCCAGTATGCCACCTGCCGCTAGGGCTGGTAAAGTTGCCGTTTGCCGCTTGGGGTTTTGTCGCAAGGGCGGGGGAGTACACTCGGAGGTGTTGAATTTCCCGCCAGAGATGGGGATGCCCATGCAGCATATCGATCGGATTATCCGCTCCAAGAACGTTTTTACCGCCCAAGACGGTATTGATGCCGCCCGCGAGCTGGCGATTGCCATTGCAGACGATCGCATCGTCGCAGTCGGTGCGCCCGATGACGTGATTGCCGCCGCACCTGCTGCCACGCCGGTGGTCGATTACGGCGAGCAATTCATCTGCCCCGGTTTCCATGATGCGCACCTGCACTTCTTCCATACCTCGGTCGGTTCCTCGCCGTACATGCTCATGGATATGGGCACGTCAGAGGCGGCACTGGTGCAGCATGCACGCGAGTTTTCCCAAGGCTTGCCCGATGACGCCTGGGTCGTGACCCAGGGCTGGCGCGATTACCGCTGGGATCCGCCCGAGCATCCTACCAAGGCTTCCCTCGACGCCGCCTTCCCCGATCGCCCCTGTGTTATGTATTCGGGCGATGGGCATACCCTGTGGCTCAACAGCCGCGCACTCGAAGCCCTCGGCGTGACGCGCGACAGCGAGCCTCCGGCGGGTGGCAGTTACGACAAGGATGCAAATGGCGAACTCACGGGTATCGCTCACGAGGCTGCGGCCATGCAGCTGCTGCCGCGCTGTCTTGAGTGGCTGGGCGAGGACCGCATCGCGAGCGCTTACGCCGACCAGATGAAGCGTATGGCCGAGCAAGGCATCACCTCGATTTGCGACATGTCGCTCATGCCCATGCCGGGCTGCGACTTTATTCGCGACGATGTTTACGACAAGCTGCAGGCCGCCGGCAAGCTGGGCATCCGTGCCCATCTGTTTCCCACGCTGCTGGACGACCAATCGCGCTTGGAAGAACTCCAGACCCGCTATGCGAACAGCGCGCTGCTCTCGGCGCCAGGCTTTAAACAGTTCTTCGACGGCGTGTCGAGCGAGCATACCGCATACCTCACTGAGCCCTATACCAACCCGCGCTTCCCGGGCGACCAGGGTCGTCTGACGGTTCCCGTCGAGCGCATGCGCAAGTTGGTTCTGGCGGCAGCCGAGCGCGGCCACACCGTGCGCATCCACGTTATCGGCGATGGTGCCATTCATGCTGCGCTCGATATCTTTGAGGAGGTGGCAGAGCTCTACGGTCTGCCCCCGCACGGTCATAACACGCTTGAGCATCTGGAGAATCTGCTGCCCGAGGACATCGATCGTCTGCGCAAGCTCAACGTCATTGCCTCGAGCCAGCCTTGCCACATCACGCTCGACCCGGGTGGCCCGGAGCGCGACCTGGGCCTGGAACGCAGCCGCATCATGTGGCCGTTTGCGACCTATAAGCAGCGCGGCATCCGCCAAGCTTTCGGTACCGATAGCCCCATCACAGCCGTTACCAGCATGAACGTGCTCTACACGGCTATCACGCGCCAAGACCCCCGCAGCCACTGGCCCGAGGGCGGCTGGCTCCCCAGCGAGCGCATCGACGCGGCTACAGCTCTGCGCAGCTACACCCTGGGCAGCGCCTACGCAGCAGGTGACGAGCAAAACCTCGGCAGCCTAGAGCCCGGCAAATACGCCGACCTGGTAGTCCTGGACCAAAACCCGCTCACCATCGACCCCCAAGAGCTGCAGGCCACCAAGGTTCAGGCCACCTACCTGGCAGGCAACTTGATTTACGAGCGCTAATAATCATGCCGTACCGTTAAACGCGGCTCGGGCAGCCTATTTTGGGATGGCGCTCGAGCCGCGTTTGTATATCGGTGGGGACTCGCTATGAGCGTCCCTGCTCTGCTTGATTTGAGCGTGGGGTGGGGCGCCGCTGCCCCCACGCGCTCAATTTGGACATCGGCAATGTGGTCTCTTGGTGTTTTGCATACTTTCCATTACAGATTGCATAAATAGGCTGGGATGTTCTTTCTGGTCCTGATGTACCCCCGCCTGGGCCGTGCAAAAAACGGAGTATTCAGCAACGCAAGCCCCGCCGGCGCCGCTGCAGTCGGGTAACGTTGTGGAGATTGACGTCATTTCGGGCTCCGGTGCGACGCGAGGCATGCCTTTTTGTCCTGACGGGGCCTGCCTGCCGACCCAAGTCGCCTGTCGAAGGCGTCTTTGGGACCAATAAGGTATGTCCGGTGCGTATGCAGCCGTTCTGGCCTGCTGAATACTCCCAAAAATGCACGGTGCTCCCCGGGGGACCCGTGCGCGCGGCGAAAACCATGCCCATGTCGCTATCCGCATCGCCATTTTGCTGCACTGACTTTTCTGAATACCGGGCCCGATAACGTTGACTCAGCTCCCGCCCCTCCGGCGCCACACGGGAGCCGCGCACAAGTTATCCCCCGGCATTCAGAAAATCTAAGTGCCAAAAAATAAGATTTTTTGACTCCGTGTTGTATAACCCGCCATTCGTGGGTACCATTCAACGCGTACGCAAACGAAGTAGGGAAACCCGCACGGCTCAACCGCGCGGCCCAAAAAGGAGGAAACAAGCATGTCGTCTTTGAAGCCGCTTGCAGATCGCGTCCTGGTCAAGCCCGACGAGGCCGAGCAGAAGACCGCTTCTGGTCTGTACATCGCTAGCAACGCTCAGGAGAAGCCGCAGCGCGGCACCATCGTTGCCGTTGGCGCCGGTAAGGTCAACGACAAGGGCGAGCGCATCCCCATGGACGTTCAGGTCGGCGACGTTGTCATCTACGGTAAGTTCGGTGGCAACGAGGTCAAGGTCGACGGCGAGAAGTATCTGCTGATGCGCGCCGACGACATCTACGCCGTCGTCGAGGCCTAGCCTCGTTAGAATCTCTGATTCGTCTTTGAACGCGCCTGCCGCATAGGACTCGGAAGCGGCGACGCGAGTCACATTTCTTTTGGAGGATTACCTACCATGGCAAAGAACATTACGTTCAACACCGATGCCCGCGCCAAGCTCGCAAAGGGCGTCAACACTCTGGCCGATGCCGTTACCGTCACCATGGGCCCCAAGGGCCGTTACGTCGCTCTGCAGCGCACGTTCGGTGCCCCGACCATCACCAACGACGGCGTTTCCGTCGCTAAGGAGATCGAGCTCGAGGACAACATCGAGAACATGGGCGCTCAGCTGGTGAAGGAGGTCGCCACCAAGACCAACGACACCGTGGGTGACGGCACCACCACCGCAACCCTGCTCGCTCAGGCTATCGTCAACGACGGTCTGCGCAACGTCGCCGCTGGCGCCAACCCGCTGGCCATCCGTCGCGGCATCGACAAGGCCGTCAACGCCGCCGTCGCCGAGATGAAGAAGCAGGCCAAGCCGGTCGAGACCAAGGAGCAGATCGCTTCCGTCGGCACCATCTCCGCTGGTGACCCCGAGGTTGGCGAGAAGATCGCCGAGGCCATGGAGGTCGTGGGTAAGGACGGCGTCATCACCGTCGAGGATTCCCAGACGTTCGACATTACCATCGACACTGTCGAGGGCATGCAGTTCGACAAGGGCTATGTCTCCGCTTACTTCGTCACGGACAACGACCGCATGGAGGCCGTGATGAAGGATCCGTACATCCTCATCACCGACCAGAAGATCTCCAGCGTCCAGGACATCATGCCTGTCCTCGAGGCTGTCCAGCGCGCCGGCCGTGGCCTGCTCATCATCGCTGAGGACATCGACGGCGAGGCTCTGCCGACCCTGGTCCTCAACAAGATCCGTGGCGCCCTCAACGTCTGCGCCGTCAAGGCTCCGGGCTACGGCGATCGCCGCAAGCGCATCCTCGAGGACATCGCCGTCCTCACCGGTGGCCAGGCCGCTCTGGACGAGCTGGGCGTGAAGGTCGCTGACATCACCGCCGATATGCTCGGTACCGCTAAGTCCGTCACCATCTCCAAGGACAACACCGTCGTCGTCGGCGGCGCTGGCTCCAAGGAGGCCATCGACGCACGTATCGCTCAGATCAAGGGCGAGATGGAGAACACCACCTCTGACTTCGACCGCGAGAAGCTCCAGGAGCGCCTGGCCAAGCTCTCCGGTGGCGTTGCCGTCATCAAGGTCGGCGCTGCTACCGAGTCTGAGCTCAAGGAGATCAAGCATCGCGTCGAGGACGCCCTGCAGGCTACCCGCGCTGCTGTCGAGGAGGGCATTGTCGCTGGCGGCGGCGTCGCCTTCATGGACGCTGCTCCTGCGCTCGACGCTGTTGAGATCGACGACCCCGAGGAGAAGATTGGCGTCGATATCGTCAAGAAGGCTCTGACCGCTCCGGTCGCTACCATCGCCAAGAACGCTGGCTTTGAGGGCGCTGTCGTGGTCGACAAGGTTGCCGAGCTGCCCGCCGGCCAGGGTCTCAACTCTGCCAACGGCGAGTGGGGCGACATGATCGAGATGGGCGTCCTCGACCCCGTCAAGGTCAGCCGCGTCACCCTGCAGAACGCTGCTTCTGTCGCCAGCCTGATCCTCATCACCGAGGCCACCGTCTCCGATGTGCCCAAGAACACTCAGCTTGAGGACGCTATCGCTGCTGCCACCGCTGGTCAGCAGGGCGGCGGTATGTACTAAGGCCGACAAGGTCTAGAACTC